>DQUX01000062.1 GCA_015662065.1 Anaerolineales bacterium
ACCATCGCTGCCACCGCCAGCCAGGGCCGTCGCACCGCCCGCCGGCGATGGGCCAGCAGGCCCAGGGTCAGCGCCAGCGCTCCCCCCAACCCGGGGAGGACTGGGACGAAAGGCAGCAGGGCCAGGCTGACCAGGCCGATCCCCAGGGCGAGATCGGCTGTGGGGGACCGGGGTTCAGGTGGAATTATTGGACGTTCCCCAGCGCTGCGCAGGCGGTCAACCCACCGCCGAGAAGCAGGAAGCCCAGCACGACGCAGATCCCCAGGACGAACAGGCCGACGCCCACCCAGCCGACAATGATCCCGGCTCTGGCCAGCCCCTCACCCCCCTGGGCACCGGCGCTCTCTTCGATCTGCCGCTTGGCCATGTACCCCAGGATCAGGCCGACGATGCTGCCAAGGGTGGGGACGAAGGTAAGGCCCAGGATGCTGGAGACCAGCGAGGCGACGGCCAGCCCGCTGGTCGGAGGGGCTGGGGGCTGTTGATAGGTATAGGGTGTCTGTTTCATAATTACATTAGCTCCTTTCCGTAGAACCGCGTGTCGCTGCCTCCCTCCGCCGCCGGCGCCAGACCATCAGCAGAAGAATCAGCAGGATCAACAGTAGAATGAAGACCAGGACCAGGTAGGGATAGAGGACGGCGATGAAAGAGCCCACTGCGGCGATGACATCCTCGATGGTACTGATGATAGGATTGGCGGTGCCGGCGGTGGTGGCGGTGAGCACCGGCCGCCCTCCCGCCTTGACCGTGTGTACCCCGCCGGCCAGGATCACCCCGCAGATGGCGGCTAGAACAGGGTGAAGCCCGATGGCGTGGGTGGAGGCGGCGAAGAGGATCGCCCCCGCCGCCGGCCGGACCACCGTCTGGATGATGTCGTTGACCGTGTCGGCGGCGGGCACCTTGTCCACCAGAATCTCGACGGTCAGCAGTACCGCCAGCACCCCGATGGTCCACCAACTGCTCAGCCAGACCCACGGCCCCTGTAGATCCACCAGACCGTCGCTCAACCGGTCCACCAGGGCGATGGTCAGGAGCGGAATGTAGGCGTTCAGCCCGGCCGAGGTCGAGAGACCGAACGCCGTGGATAGGCTCAGGAAAGCTTGGACAACTTGCATCATCCCTCCTTCGCGCCCTGGAAGCGCGGCCTCCCCAATTATATCTGTTTGGCGGGATGAGGCAACTTTCAATTCTGACTCAAATCCGCCAGGCTACCCCTCCCCCAGCCGCACCCCCAACCCCGAATGCCTCTGGCGCGTCCGGTCGTTCTTCACGGCGATCCCGATGGCCCGCCGTGTGCCCACCAGTACCACCAGCCGCCTGGCCCGCGTGATGGCGGTGTAGAGCAGGTTCCGCTGGAGCATCATGTAGTGCTGGGTCAGCACCGGTACCACCACCGCCGGGTACTCGCTCCCCTGGCTCTTGTGGACCGAGATGGCGAAGGCGTGGATCAGCTCGTCGGCCTCCACCCAGTCGTAGACCACCGGCCGGCCGTCGATCCGCACCGTCAGCGTCTGCCCGATCCCGTCGATCCGGATCACCCGGCCGATGTCGCCGTTGAAGACCTCTTTATCGTAGTTGTTGCGGACCTGCATCACCTTATCCCCCACCCGGAAAGTCCGCCCCCCCAGCCGCCGCTCCGGCCGGTTCGGGCCGGGTGGGTTGAGGTCCTCCTGCAGCCGTCGGTTCAGGTTCGCCACCCCGCACGCCCCCCGGTACATCGGCGCCAGCACCTGTACCTCGTCCACCGGGTCCAGGTCGAACTTACGGGGGATGCGGCGCACCACGATGTCCACCAGGAGCTCCGCCGCCTCCTCGGGGTCTTCCTTGGAGAAGAAGAAGAAATCATCATACCGGTTGAGCACCGGCATCTGGCCTCGGTTGACCCGGTGGGCGTTGACGACGATACCGCTCTGGGCCGCCTGTCGGAAGATGTGAGTCAGTCGGACCACCCTCGCCCGGCCCGACCGGATCACATCCCGCAGCACATCCCCCGCCCCCACCGACGGCAACTGGTCCACATCCCCCACCAAGAGCAGATGCGTCGCCGAGTCCACCGCCTTGAGGAGGTGATGGGTCAGGAGGAGGTCCAGCATCGAGGCCTCATCCACGATCAGGAGGTCCACCGGCAGGGGGTTCTCCTCGTTGCGGCGGAAGCCCTCCAGGGAGGAATACTCCAGCAATCGATGGACGGTCTGGGCCGGGCGGCCGGTGGCCTCCGCGAGCCGCTTGGCAGCCCGGCCGGTGGGGGCGCAGAGCCCGTACCGCCCCC
>DQUX01000075.1 GCA_015662065.1 Anaerolineales bacterium
CCACCCAGCACCGCCTGCATCTCCGATACCGCCTGCCGGTACAACCTGGAGCCCTCCCGGCGCGTGCGCTGGAAGTCGGAGGCGACGCGGCCGTCGGAGGCCAGGTAGGCCAGCGCTCCCAGCAGGCTGATACCCCGGGTCGAGGAGCCCTTCAGTTGGCCCTCGGGGTCGAAGAGGAGGAGCGGGTAATCGGGGTCGGCGATGACGAAGCCACCGGGGAGGTCGAAGTGGGTGGCGGCGAAGCAGACCCCCATCAGCGCCTCATCGGAAGCATCGGGACCGGCCACAACAGTGGGATCGAAGCCGGCCGGCTCCAACAGCGAGGGCTTGCATCCCACCCCCCAGCGACGCACCCGGAGGACGCAGCCGGGCTGACCCACCCGCACCGGCGGGCATACAGCCCCGTACCCGGCCGGCAACTGAAGGGTCACGGCGTTCCCGGAGAGGATCCCGTCGTCGGCGACGGTCCAGTAGCAGACGCGCCAGTCCTCCACCGGATAACGACCCGGCAGGTTGTTCAGCACCGCCACGCCGGGCGGGGTGTAGCTGGGCCGGAAACCGCTGCCGCCGCGCTGGGCCATCAGGTTCCTCCTCTGCGCCTATTATCAGTAGTCAGAAAACTCGCCCTAGGCGGATCTGTGCCCCGCCGATCTGACCGGTCGTAGACCGGTCAGGAGCTGGAATTCTCAGGTACTGATTATAGGACACTTTGCCCCCGTGGTGCATGTGATCTCATCGCGCGTATAGGGCAATTGCATGTTTCCGGGGAGGAGCCCGCGAATCCCTATTCGCGGGCGCGCCGGGATGGGATTCCGGCGCTACACCGCAGGACCGAAGCAATGACAGACCCAGCAGTGGCCTGTGCCCCAACGCTTCGGCGCACCAACCAAGAAAATGCGATCGCCCTAATCGCGCGTACCTGCCCTTCATCCTGCGGAACTGGCCCTGATCGGCCGCGGCGGCCGCATCCGCCGCGTCAGCGCCAGCGACACCAGCGCGATGAGCACCCCCGCCAAGAACGTGTACTGCGAGCCCACCGCCTCCCACACCAGCCCCCCCACCACCGGTACGATCACCGCCGCGATGTGGTTGATGGTCTGCCCCAGGGAGATGTTCGGCGTGATCTCCTCCGGTCCCACGGCGATCTTCTGGAAGTAGGACTGGAGGGTGATGGAGAAGCCGAAGAGGATGTGGTCGCCGATGAACAGCCCCAACAGGATCAGGAGGGCCGGCGTGGCGGGGAAGGTGGGGAAGAGGACCCAATCCCCCACGCTCACCCCCGGCACCTGGAGGGTGGGGGTCTCCAGCGCGCTCACCGCGGGGATGACGGCATAGCCCAGGAACACCCCTACCAACAGGACGAAGTTGACCGTCAGCACCCGCCGCTCGCCGAAGCGGGCCACGATCTTGCCGAAGGCCTGGTGGAAGTAGGTGCCGATCAGGCTGTTGATCAGAAAGAGCAGCGTGATGGTCTGCGGCGTCACCCGGTATTCCCGCACCAGCAGGAAGACGGCGAAGGTGGTGAAGATGTGACGGCGGCTGCCCATCAGGAACTGGAGGGCGTAGTAGAGCCAGTAGCGCTGGCGCAGGGGAGTTCGCCGCCGCGTCCGCCGGACCCGCACCGGCTGCTGCCCAAAGGGCAGGAGCAAGATCCCTCCAACCACCACGACGACGCCAGCCACCTGAAACAGGGCGCGGTATCCCCAGGCGTCCAGCGTGCCGAAGATGAAGAGGGTGCCCATCACCGCCGCCAGCGCGCCCAGGCTGTTCAGCCGTCCCAGCACCTTGGGGGCCTCGTCTGGCCCCACCGTCAAGAGAACCGCGGAGGCATTGCTGGAGTAGAAGAAGTGGAACCCCACGCTCATCAACAGCGTCGCGCCGATCAGCCCCCCCAGGCTCTGCGCCGCTGCCGTGAGGTAGATGCCAGCCCCCATCACCACGACCGAGAGGCCCGCGATGCGCATCTCCACCAGGACCAGCGCCAGCACCCCCACCAGAAGCCCCAGCAGACCGGGGATCTCGCGGGTGGCCTGGATCAGTCCGATCTGGTCGGCCCGGACCCCCAGCTCCTCCACGGCGAAGTTGTTAAAGATAGATTGCCACAGGCGGAAACCCAGGGATAAAAGCAAATTGTTGAGGGCGATGACGACGAGAGCGGTGCGGATCGTACGCATAGGGACCTCCCGACAGGCCTGTTTGCGCGCCATTATAGCACCCTTCCGAGTGGAATGCACCCGGGGTTCCGCGCCTCACCGGTGACACGCAGGCGATTCTGGAGGAGACCTCCTGTGAGACCCCAGCCCTGGCGATGCGGACGGCCTTCGGCTGCGGTCCCTCGGCTTCGTCTCGGTCCCTCCGCTTCGCCTCGGTCCCTCCGCTCAGGCGGCATAAGCGGGTACGTGCCCTGAGCGGAGTCCTGAGCCGAGTGAGCGAAGCGAACGGAGGCGAAGGACGCAGTCGAAGGGCGCAGCACACGACACCCTTCTTGAAGTAGTTGGTAACGCCGGATGGCCTTTCCGTAGGACGCCGGGGGATTATAACCCCAAACGGTGAAGGAGGCCAGAACTGAAGGCTGAAGTAGAACCGGCCACAGCCGCTTTGACACCTCCTCCTGACCGGGGTATACTAAATACAGTCCAACGCCGACGGAGCTTCCGGGCCCCGCATCCCCCAGCCTGACTCTCCGCCCAAATCGTGAGGAGGAGGGAGTGAACACAAAAGACCGCAAGCCGCCTCGGGGCTACTATCTCATCGTCGAGGAGACGGCCGACCGGTTCCTCTTCAGTCCCCCAGAAGGACAGCGCCGACGCCTCGCGATGATGTTCCTGATTGTAGGCTTCCTGTTCCTCGCCGCCGAGATCCACGTCTTTCAGACCCACCCCCCTTTAGACGAGATGTTGGAGGCCGCCCAGACCGGGGCGGACCGACTCAGCACTATCCTGACGTTCCTGGCCTTCCCTCTAGTAGGAGGGGGCTTCCTGGTGGCCGCCTCCTTCGCCTGGGGATGGTGGTCGGAGATCGAATTCGACGCCAGCCGGCGAGAGATCATCCGGCGGCGGCACGCCTTCGGCCAGGTCAAGACCGTCGCCACGCTTCCCTTCAACCGGCTGGAGGGGATCGAGGTTATGAAGACCGGAGGTCTATACGCTCTGCCCGCCTACCACGTCCTGATCTTCGGCCATAGAAGGGTCTGGGCCAAACTGCCCGGCTACGCCGACAGGTACCAGGCCGAAGCGATCGGCCGGAAACTGGTCAGATTTATGGGCCACCCGGTCACCACCAAGCCGGGAGGTGCCGGATGACCACCGTCGTCATCGCCGATACGAGCCGGAGCCTGAAGGATAGCCTGGATAAGATCTTCGCCCCCTTCAGCGGAGTGCGGGAGGCGCTCCCCGATCGCGGCGGGACCCTTTACATCAAGCACAGCGGCATCCACTTCACCCCTCACACCCACACCGACCCCCGCGCGCTGGAGGCGCTCCTCTCCTACCTGCGCGATCACGGCTACCGACGCCTGGCGGTGATGGAATCCTGCACCGGCGGCAACTTCACCCGGTTGGTCTTCAAAGTGACCGGCTACGACCGCATCTGCCATCGCTATGGGGCCAGGCCGGTCTACCTGGACGAGGGGCCCACCGTGGAGGTAAGGCTGGAGGGGGAGGAGATGAACATCCTCATCGGCGGGGCCGACACGCTGGCTGTGGATGTGGTAGGGGCGAAGGTCCTGGGATATGATCTCCGCGAGGTGGAGCACCTTCGGTTGTGCGCCGAGGCGGGGCTGGGCGAGGGTGCAAGGGGAACTCCGAGTGCATCCTGGAGATGCTCACCAACGACTACGGCGGGCGCGGGGGGTGGACGCTGATCTTCGGTAGAGGGTTCGCGCCGGAGGACCTGGAGGACCTGCCGGGGGACATCCTTTTGGTGGGGCCGTGCGCGGTCGGGGAGTTAGAGGCAACGCTGCGGGCCCGCTACCCGGACCAGCGCATCTACACCGTGCCGGCCCACAACGATCTGATGCTCAACACCCGCTACCAGGCACGGCTGGCCGGGGTGACGCCGATGCAGATGGTGCCCCTCACCCGCCGGTCTCCGCCCTCACCCTCCTGCAGGCACGTCTGCGCGGTCTCACCGCCCGCGTGCCGCCCCTGCTGGGGTAGCGAGGCCTCATTGCCCTACGGCCCCTCCTCCGGCGGTTCGTAGCCGGGGCCGTAGTGGTAGGCAGCGCGGCGGGGGGCGTAGCGGCTCACGAACGTATCGTGATACAGGAGGCTCCCCACCGCATCGTACACCCACCGCTCCACCGTGGCGGTCAGCCCGTTCAGCGCCGACTGCCAGCGGATCACCTCGCCGGGCTCTAGCGTCTCATCCAACTGATAGATGGGCTCGCCTGGCTCCGTCTCGTCGGTGATCTCCGGCCCCTCCACCTCCACCCGCCGACCGTCGTCGATGGAGTAGAAGCGGAAGACCAGCCGGTGGGCCGCGTCTTCGATCTCCGTCTCGATCAAGAGCGGCGCCGACCGATCGTTGACGAACTTGAGATCCACCAGTGGGGAGTAAACGGTGGCGTCAAAGCCGGGGCCGTACCCGCGCAACTCGTAGTACCCCACCCGATGGTGATGGAACCACCGTTCGACGATGGGGTAGCCGCCCCAGAGGGCAGCGCGGAAGACGGTAGTGGAGACCTGACAGATGCCCCCACCCACCTCAATGGCCAGTTGCTCCCCGGCGGTGATGTAGGACTCGTCGTACCCCGCCTCGGTGCTCACCTCCCCCAGGTAATGGTTGAAGGAGAAGGTCTCCCCCGGCGGGATGACCAGCCCATCGAACCGGCTCGCTGCCAGCCGGATGTTGTGATCCCGCCCGGAGGGAGAGCCGATGAAGTAGGAGTCCACTTCCACCACCAGCTCGCGGATGCCTAACTCCTCGGCAGTGGCGGTCTCGGGGTAGCGGGGGGGCACCGTCCGCAGGACCAGCGGGGCGATGTGCCGCCCGGCCTCCACTGCCGCCACGATGTTTTGCAGACTGGCCTCCACGTCCAGCGCCCGGCCCTCGGCGGAGGGGGCGATGACCACCAGCTCCCCCGTGGCCTCGTCGAAATGGAAGCGAGCGTCCACCGGCTCGACCGCCAGCTTTGGCGCTACTTCCTCCACCAGATAGGCCCGCAGCCGCTCCGGGTTCAGCGCGGCGTGTAGCCGCCCATCGTTGACGAAGGTGGTAAGGAGGCCGGTCAGCCGCTCCGGCGGGAGCAGCCAGGGGCCGGGGTCCCCCTCGCGGGGATCGGGCAACAGCAAGACCAACGGCTCGGCGAGCAGGGCCTCCACCCAGGCCCGGGCCGGCTCCGCATCGGTCACCTGCGGCGGGACCTCCCGTACCACCAGGTCCACGCCGTCCGCGCCCAGGCTGCTCAGCCCCTGGCGGACTGCCGCCAGGGTCGCCTCCACTTCCAGCCTGCGGCCCGGTTGGGCGGGCAGGGCCACCGGCACTGTCCCCTCGATCCTGAGACTGGCGTCCACCGCTGGCTCGTCGATCTGCTCCGCCAGCGTCTCCAAGTAGAGCCTGGCGGTCGCCTCGTCGAAGGAGAGGACGGGGGGAAGGTTCCGCCCGGCCACCAGGAGCCAGAGGTGCGCCAGCACCCCCTCACCGGGGCCCCGCCCGACGTGGAACGCCGTCCGGGTGGTCGCCTCTGCCGCCAGACGGATCCCCAGATCGGCGGGGCGGACCCCCCAGGAGCGGTCCGGCCCACGGAGGGTGAAAACCGGCCGGCCCAGAACCGTGACGTGCTCCTCCAGCGCCGCCGCCGCCTCATCCAGCCGCATCCCCCCGACCGACAGGTCCCACACCCGCACGCCGGGGTAGATACGGTCGATGCACCAGGCCTCGTAGACCCTCGTGAGGCCCAGAAAGCCCAGGAGGAAGAATCCCGCCGCCAGCAGGACGGTCAGCCATCGCCCGTTTCGCGCCATCTCTATCGACCCAGGACCGTCATCCAACCCTCCACCGCCCGGTCGGCAGGTGGGCGTTCTCACCATTGGCCTCCAGGCGGTCCACGATATCGCGGGCCTCATCCTCCGAGATCGCCCACCTCTGGGCGGATGTTGGGTGCATTGTACCCGGAGGGCAGGGAAGTGCAAGTGGCGAATCGTGCACAAGGGCTTGATTTTCCATCCATCTAGTGGTATAATATAAAAGAAACCAGCCTTGCAAAACTTGAGCTACAGAGAGGAGTATACAGACTATGGAG
>DQUX01000273.1 GCA_015662065.1 Anaerolineales bacterium
GTCAAAGGCGGGAAGGACGATCCGTCTCACACCACGATCGTCCGCCTCTCCCGCGTCACCTCCGCCCCCGCCGTGGTCTCGGTCCTGGCCCGACAGGCATCGCATCGGTATTTAGCCCCCGCTGTTCCGAATCTCACATCCCGCACCCGCTTGACCCCTTGACCAAGGACCGTCCGACTATCTCGTACCACCCGTTGCCGAAGACGCAGGCCTTGCCCACGTGCACCAGCTCCCCCAACACCAGCAGAGGCAGGAAGGGGGCCAACCCTCCCTCATAGCTCGCCTGGCCCACGAATCCGCCCAGCTTCATCCGCTGCTGCTGTCGTCGCGAGTAGCGCTCCCAATCCACCCACCTCGTCCGCGCCTCGGCCAGCCGCACCCCCCTGGCCGCCTCGATGATCCCCCGGTAGTCCGTCTCCCACCGCTCGCCGCAGTGGAAGTAGGAGAGGGAGGAGACCCGGCGCAGGATGGCCCGCACCAGGACGTGGAACTCGGGGTGCACCACGTACCTCCCCTGGTGCTTGATCCGGGTGGGGGTGAGGAAGCGAACCGTCACCCGCTCCTCGGACAGCTCCCGGGCCCGGGCTTCGACCTCAGCGTAGCCCACGCTCAGGTCCTGGTCCCATACGACAGCGCCTGCACCCTCGTACACCAGGGTTTCAGTCCCATCTAGGGGATTCACAGCGGCGATGCGCTGCAGCACGTACTTCCCCCTTCCCCGCCCCAGGCCCATCCTGCCCAGTTCCCGGAAGACGACGATGAAGTAGGGAAGATAATTGATGGCCCGTCCCACCAGCACCAGCCCGAAGTCCAGCGTCTCCCCCGGCTCGTAGACCGTTTTGGTGTCCAGCGGCGGCTCGATAACGAAGGGCAGGGGCACGTGCGAGTAGGTGCGGAGCACCTCGGCCTCCTGGGGTGGTGAGGTCTCGAAGATATAGGCGTAGGGGCAGTTGGCCTTGAGCAGGCAATCGGCGCAGCTCTTCACCCGCTTTTGGAAGCACACCGTGCGCTTAAAGACCGCCCCGAACCCCCCGCGCAGCGTGCTGCCTTTGTAGCGGGGCAGCCCCATCCTCTCCACCGCCTCCAGCCTGAAGCGGTACTTGGCGATACGGAGTTTGTCGAGCATGATTCTCCTATCCGATCGGATCAAAGAGCGGCATCGGGCCTATCCTCGAAGGTGCTCCAGTTCCAGCACGGAGCGATACTCCCGGGTCGCGGCGAACCAATTGTAGACCGTGATGGGCGACTGGGTGCCCAGGGCCATCCCCATGGCAAAGGCCAGCACCACCGGGCTGCTCAGGCAGAGGTGTACCCGTTGCACCCCCCTGCCGACGAGGCCTAACAACTCTGTGACCACCTCCTGCGCCACGCGGAGCCAGTCGGCGTCCGTTGATAGCACGCTGCCGTAGGTGTTGCGGATGTGTACTGCGGCCAGCCCCTTCTCGGCGGCCAACGCTTCCACATTCCCCTTGGGGTCGTGCCCCGCCAGGTGTAGCGAGACGAAAACCTCTCCTGTGAGGTCCTCCGGCTGCTCCACGGCGATGAACTTGTAGGGCGGCGCCGCCCGCCTCTTCACCGCCTGCACGCCGGTCGGGCCAGGAGTCCCTTGCGAGAAATCAATCACAGGCACATAGGGGGAGGGCTCCACACCTCGCTGCAGGTGGTGAAGCACCACTTCGTAGCGCGAACCCAGCAGGGCCCCCATTCCCACGGCCAGGGCCGCAGGGCAATTGAGAAACAGGTGGAACACCGTTCGGCCCTGCAGCCTGGCGCTGAGCCGGGCCACCTTTCGCTCGAACCGGCGTGCCAGTTCCACCCATCGCTCTGGTCGGCGGGGCAGGTCGCTCTCCCGGCGGACCACCAGATCGTCGCGCTCCACATCCCAGTCGGCATCGAACTCCCGCTCGTTGAAGCCCAGGGGCGCCATCACGGCCCAGACGTCGTCCACCATGGCATGAAACTCGTCGTCCCCCTTGCCGACGATGACGATGAGGGGCACGTGCTTCTCCCTCACCAGGCGGATGGTCGTCCGGACCTCCCGGATCAAGTCCACCACCAGGACGATGGCGATGAGGGCAGCGAAAATGCCCAGGTAAATTGGAACGCCGGCGCCCACCGCCAGGGCGATCCCCACGATGCCCAGGATCGCTTCCCACTTGCGGGCCCATACCCTACCTGTTACCTGACGCCAGTCGGTCTTCATGACCCGCTCCTATCTTCTTTTCCGGGCCGCATCACGCACCGCCTGCAGGTTGATGACCTCCGCCACCTCGTACTGGGGCGGGTTGCTGTCCGGCACCGGCCGCAGGCGCAGCACGCTGGGGAAGTAGCCCATGCGACCGTGGAGCTCGGCCAGGAGCGTGGCGGCGATGAAATTGAGGGCCGGCGGGTTGATGATGAGGGGCAGCGTCTGCCACTCCTGGGGCGAGAAGCCAACGGAATCCACCAGCTCCCTCACCTGTTCGGCGAAGGGCCGCCGGTGATCGAACTGGGTCTTCACCTCGATCACCCGCTCGACACCCTGCCCCGTGAGGGCCTCGATTTGCCCGATATGCTCTTCGGTGAGGGGGTGGGAGAAGTTAAGGATGATCATGTCAACAGCGCCTCGATCTTTGCCAACATAGCTCGAGTGCGAGCTAACGTATCCTCAGCCTCTTGTCGGTTGTAGGCCAAGGTCGGGTCCATCAGGGGATCTCGGCCATGGAGCACGATCCCCTCCGGAGCGATTTGGTCAAACAGGGGCAAAAAGCCCTTTAAGGCCTTCAACTGGGCCTGACTGTACAA
>DQUX01000379.1 GCA_015662065.1 Anaerolineales bacterium
CGTTCGGTTGCATTTCGGTGACCTCCGCAGCTTATGATCTGCATGCGCCTCCGGCAGCGGCGTTCAAGGTTTCGTCAGCAGCTCCCGCAGCGGTTCCGGATCGGTGACCGGGGGGTGGCAGGTGGAGCCGGTGCAGACGTAGGCGGTGGCGCGGCCCTTCACCGGTGGGCGGCCGGCCAGGAGCGGCACTTCGTCGGTGAGGCCGGCGGCCACCACCTGATGGGGGCGGTAGCCCTCGAAGCAGACCGCCAGCAGGGCGCGCGTGTCCGTCGCCGCGGGATCGCCCACGATGGCGATCTCCCGGGGAGGGGCGAGGGCCTGATCCAGCGCGCTCAGCCACTGGCCGAAGCCCAGCGGGTAGCGGGCCAATAGCGGCTGCATCGGCCCCAGGGCGACCCGGGCCCGCTCGGCGTAGTCCATCTCGACGGCCAGCCCCGCCAGCCGGGTGAGCACAAGGGTGGCCATCCCGCTGCCGGAGGGGACGGCGTTATCCTGCAACTCCCGTGGGCGGACGATCAACGCCTCGTGGTCGTCGCTGGTGTCGAAGAAACCACCGTCGGGTCCACTGAAGTGCTGGAGGACCCCCTCGGCCAGTTCGCGGGCGGCCCGGTACCAGCGCGGGTCTAGGGTGGTCTGGTACAGCTCCAGGAGCCCTTCGATGAGGTGGGTGTAATCCTCGAGGTAGCCGTTCACCTTCGCCACGCCGTCCTTCCAGGTGTGACGCAGGCGACCATCGGGCGCGCGGAGTTCGCGCAGGAGGAAATCGCCGTTTCGCTCGGCGGCCTCCCGGTAGTCGTCCCGCCTCAACGCCCGGGCGGGCTCGGCGAAGGCGGCCAGCATCAGCCCATTCCAGGAGGTCAGCACCTTCTCGTCGCGGGCCGGGTGGACCCGCGCCTCCCGCGCGGCGAGGAGCCGACGCCGGGCCTCCTCCAGGGATTCCCGCTCCTCCAGAGGGGCGGAGAGAGTGAGGATGTTCTTCCCCTCGAAGTTGCCGCGTTCTGTGACGTCGTAGGCCGTTACGAACCGGGTGGCCTGATCGCCGAGGACACCTCGGATCTCGTCTGGCGTCCAGACGTAGAATTTCCCCTCCTCTCCCTCGCTATCGGCATCCTGGGTGGCGTAGAAGCCGCCGGACGGGTGGGTCATCTCCCGCAGGACGTAATCCAGCGTCTCTTCGGCGATGGTGCGGTAGAAGGGGTTGCCGGTCACCTGCCAGGTGTGGAGGTAGAGGCGGGCCAGTTGGGCGTTATCGTACAGCATCTTCTCGAAATGGGGCACCAGCCAGCGCTCGTCCACGGAGTAGCGGTGGAAGCCACCTCCGAGCTGGTCGTATATCCCCCCCCGGGCCATCGCCTCCAGGGTCTGGGTGACCATCCGCAGGGATTGGGGATCGCCGGTGGTGTGGTGGTAGCGCAGGAGGAACTCCAGGGTCATCGGCTGGGGGAACTTGGGTGCGCTGCCCCAGCCGCCGTGGGCCGCGTCGAAATCGCGGAGGAGGTTCTGGAAGGCGCGGTCCAGGGTCGCAGGCCGCAGGGTCTCAGGTTGCAGGACTTGGGGGAGGGCGGTGCGCTCCTGGAGAGCTTCGACGACGTGCCGGCCGCCCGCCACGAGTTCCTGGCGGCGGTTCTGCCAGGCGTCGGCCACCGCCCGCAACACGTCGGCGAAGGCGGGCAGGCCGTGGCGGGGCTCCGGCGGGAAGTAGGTGCCGCCGAAGAAGGGGACCCCCTCCGGGGTGAGGAAGGCGGAGAGGGGCCAGCCGCCGCCGCTGGTCATTGCCTGCACCGCGCTCATATAGACGCGGTCCAGGTCGGGCCGCTCCTCCCGGTCCACCTTGATGCTGACGAAGTGTTTGTTCAGGATCGTCGCCACCCCTTCATCCTCGAAGGACTCGTGGGCCATCACGTGGCACCAGTGACAGGCGGCGTAGCCAATGCTGAGGAAGATGGGTTTATCCTCGGCCTGGGCCTTCTGCAGGGCCTCCTCGCCCCAGGGGTACCAGTCCACCGGGTTGTCGGCGTGCTGGAGGAGATAGGGACTGGTCTCGTTTTTCAAGCGGTTGGGCATCGGTCCCCCTTTAACTGGACACGACTCCATATATACATATATACATACCACGCCCCGGCAATAAGATCAATGCTTGTTTATCAAATGTGGCCTGATTCATCAGCCAGACGGGGCGTCCCTCGGCATCCAGCCTCGCCAGTCGTTGGGCCAGGCGGCGGTAGGTCTCGGGGGCATCGTAGCTCCCCGCCAGGTAGGTGTAGCGCTGGGCGAAACGGGGCCACATCTCGCGGAGATGGGGGTTGGGCTTCAGCCGCGCATACTCCAACACGCCGTCGTACAGCTGGCTGCGGAATGCTTCATCGGAAAGCTCAGTGCGAGCCACGCCCACAACCTGCGTGGCCGGGGAAAGCTGCCCCCCGCACGTGAGGCTGTGCAACGCCGGTACCAGCTTGCGCCGGGTCAGATCGCCCGACGCGCCGAAGACCACGATGGTGACAAGAGCACTGGGTGTTGTCTGGGTCATACGGTCGTGCAACACCGTCACGGTGCGGGATGAACATCACGCGCCGGCATTCTTCCCGGTCCGACCAGGTCGCAGCCCCAATTTACCATCCTGACTCCAAGCCAGATATTCGCTTGTCGCTGAAATCTCTCTTCTCCCATCACCTGCGGCTCGGCAGCATATGCCTGCCGTCTGAACACCATCTCCTGCACCGACTCCTCGTACCGCCTATGGTGAGCGCGCGCGTCCAGTGGTGACAAAAACATCACGGACCTCCTTCGTCCTCTCTTAGCCCTATACCGACCAGTTCCACACCCCTTGGTTGTTCAAGCTCCAGTAGGCCTTGCTGAGGATGAGGTAGTGGGTGTGCTCCTCGTCGGCTAACCTCTCAAACATAGATTGCCCGGCCGGGTCGGTAGTCTGCTCGACCAGATCTGTGTATCGTTTTTCGGCCTTCCGCTCGGTCTCGATGGCCTTGGTGATGATCCCCATCAGGCTCATCTTATTGGACTCTTCGACGTCTTCCACCTCACTCGGTGCCGGCATCTCCAGCGTCCTGCCCGTGTACTCGATGAACGTCCCCTGCTCACGGAGGGATCGTTCCAACGCGGCCAGCTCACGGTAGTGGTGCCGTTCGAACTCCGCTAGTTGCTCAAGAAGCCTCCGCCCCAGTGGGTTGCCCGTCTGCTGGGCGGCGTCGGCGTAGAAGGCGGCCGCCTTTTTTTCGGCCTCCATGCCGATGCGAATGGCGTCTAGAAGGCTCAGGTCCCGCTTGGTCATTTCATCTCTCCTGTGGTAAGTGATATCGGTCTGAAATTAGCATATAAGTATACCACATTTCGA
>DQUX01000272.1 GCA_015662065.1 Anaerolineales bacterium
CACCCACCGGGGCCGCTTGCCGGGGTCCACGTTGCGGAACAGATCGGTCCGCTCCCGCATCGCCAGGTAGAGGCCGAAGAGGCCGGGGTCGCCCTCGGCCAGGGGGGGCTGTACCAGGGGAGCCAGCGCCTCGGTGGGCTGGGGCGCCTCCAGGGGGACCATCGCCCAGGCCAGGGTGGAGAGTTGCTCCCCGGAGGGCGGTGCTGCCAGGTCGCGCAGGAACCAGCGGCCGGCCAGGCGGACGAAGCGGTCGTCGGCGCGGAGGGCGTCGAGGAGTTGGCTGAGGACTCGTTCCCCGTGCTTCAGGATCACGAAGTCCACCTGGCTTTCCATATCTTGGAGGCGGCGCTTGGCCTCTACTAGGTCCTTGACGAATCGCCGCCATTTGCGCAGATCATCGTCGCTGTATTTGATTCGCGTGTAGTAGACTCTGGCTTCTCCAAGGGCGTCTATCTGTACCCGAACCTGTCCAGGCTCAACGGCCACGATTTCGCCAACGTACGGTTCATACAAAGTCTGGCCCTCCACAGCAGAACCAACAGCAATCACAACGTGGTCACCCTCTTTCCACTCCCCCGCCGGATCCCACAGCCGGACCGAGGGGTCCTCCGCCCAGGCAGGTTGGGCCGGGGCGCTGCTCTCAGGGCCGTGCCGCAGCCGTCCACGCACCACTCGCCGGGCCAGGGTGGTCAGGTCGTGGGCCTGACCCGTGCGGCGGATGTGGGTTTCGATGCGGTCCAGGTCGGCGTGGGTGGCCTGGAATTCGTCGGTCCAGTAGGCATCGGAGCGAACGTCGGGCATGGCGGATCTCCCGGACTGCTCTTGACTTCCCTTTTCGCACTGAAGAGCGGCGCAGGGTCGTTCCACTCAGCGGACGACCCTCAGGCCCAGATACTCTTCGAAGGGGTCGAAGTCTTGGTCGCTGTGCAGCAGGGAAAAGTCGGTCTCGATCACGAAGGTAGCAATGAGACAATCCACCGTCTTGGGCACGGTGATGCCCTGGCGGCGCAGACGGCGGAAGTTCTCGGCGCTCTTGAGGGCCACCTCCACGCCGCCCGTCGTGAAGACGGGGAAGCGCAGGAGGGCGTCCCGGGCTGCCTCGAAGTCCTCTTGACAGCGGAAGCCCTGGAGCACCTCGGCCAGGATGATGTCGCCGAGGCCGATCTCTCGTTGCACCGGGGCCGTGTCGAGCAGGTCGGTCTGAGGGGTGACCTTCCCGTTGAAGTAGTCGATCCAGACGAAAGAATCAATGATCCACACCGGCGAACCGCCCTCGTCTCAGTTCGTCCAGATCCCCCTCCCAGCTCAACTTCCCCCGCAGCGCACGCACCTATTCCTGGGACTTGAGTCGGACGAGCGTACGGAGGGCCTTTTCGATGACGGCCCGCTTCGTCTTGAGGCCGGTGTACTTCATCGCCAGGCTCATCAGTTCGTCGTCGATCACCACGTTGGTTCGCATATGACCTTCTCATTCGGGTATCTGGGATGTGTATACTATTAGCGGTCCTATGTGTATATCTCAAATGCTTAACCCGACCGAGATCGGGCAGGCTTCTCCCCCGATGAGGTGATAGGAGAACCCGCCAGCAATCTGTCCAGGATAGCGACCACCTCATCCGCACTCGAAGGCCGTTTCTCAGGAAGATAGTGCGTCATCTCCGTCAGTAGTCTTTGCAACGCATGTGTCAGCG
>DQUX01000387.1 GCA_015662065.1 Anaerolineales bacterium
GCAATTGCATGTTTCCGGAGAGGAGCCCGCGAATCCCTATTCGCGGGCGCGCCGGAATAGGATTCCGGCGCTACACCGCAGGACCGAAGCAATGACAGACCCGGCAGTGGCCTGCGCCCCAATGCTTTGGCGCGCCGACCCTGCGATCGCCCTGACACCAGGGGCGGTGGGCTTGCCTTCTATAAAAGATAGTGCTATAATCTTCTCAAATCTTCCTACGGGCGCGTAGCTCAGTTGGTCAGAGCGCCACACTCACATTGTGGAGGTCAGGGGTTCGAGTCCCTTCGCGCCCACCTGTCACTTCAGGCCGCGGTCCTGGTGGAGAGACCGCCCGGCTCTCCGAAGGACCTGCGGCCTTGTAACTCCCCTCGCAGGGGAGCGGATGACTGCATGCTTGATAGCGTCCGACGCCGCCTGCAGATAGATTGGCTGGTCAGCAACCTGCGCTGGCTGTTGCTGTTCGTTGTCATCCTGGTCGCATTCCTCGACCCCCAACACGGCTTCGGCGGGCCGACCTCCCTCCACCTCCTCGCCCTCTTAGGGCTGGCCGCGGGCTACAACATGGTGGTGACCCTCCTCCTGGCCGTGCGGCTCTTCCCCCGCCCCCTGCCCGCCGTCACTCTGGGCGTAGACGCGGTCCTGGCGGTCGGATTGGTGGTGACATCGGGGAGGGTGGAAAGCCCCCTGTTGTTCTTTGGCCTCCTTCCCATCATCACCGCCGCCCTCCGTTTTTCCCTCCTCGCCAGCCTGGGCGTGGCTCTCTTCATCGTCATCAGCTACCTGGGGCTGGAGTTCCTGCAGCCTTCCCCCACCCCGTTGGCCGCCCTCCTGCCGAGGTTGGTGGATGCTTTCGTGCTGGTGCTGGCCGCTATGCTCACCGGCCTGGTGGGCCAACAGATGAAGCGGCGCGTCGCCTTGGTGCGTCGTCGGGAGGAAGAGGAGGAACTGCGCCGACTCCGCGCCCGCCACCAGCAATCCCGCCTGATCTTCGAGCTGGCCAGTACCCTCAGCGCTACCCTCAACTACCAGCGCGTGCTGGAGGCCATCCTGGATGTGGGCGAGATCGGCCTGCGGGAGTTGGAGGGCCGGGCAGTGCCGTTGGTGAGCGCCATCCTCCTCTTCCGGGGCGAGAGGCTCCACGTCGCCGCCTCCCGTCATCTCCCTCCCAGGGATCGGCGAACGGTGCTGAGCGGGCAGCAGGGGGCCATCGCCCGCGCGCTGGTCACAGCCGAGCCGACGCTCTGCCCCCAGCCCGGACGGGATCCGGAGCTAGGGCAGTTCGTGTCTATGCACCAGTGCCGCGAGGCGGTGACGGTGCCGCTGCGGGCGGGGTTCGAGAACTTCGGCACCGCCCTCTTCGGCAGTCCTGTGCCCGGCATCTTCACCGCCGATTACCAGGACCTGCTGGTGGCCCTCTGCAACCAGGGGGTCGTGGCCCTCCAGAACGCCCAGCTCTACCAGAGCCTTATCGAAGAGAAAGAGCGCATCGTCGCTGTGGAGGAGGACGCGCGCAAGAAGCTGGCCCGTGACCTGCACGACGGCCCCACCCAGTCCATCGCCGCCATCGCGATGCGGGTGAACTACGTGCGGGCCTTGCTGGAGCGACGGCCCGAGGAGGTGCCGGAGGAGCTGGCCCGCGTCGAGGAGTTGGCCCGCCGGACGACCAAGGAGATCCGGCACATGCTCTTCACCCTCCGCCCGCTGATCCTGGAGACCCAGGGGCTGCATGCAGCGCTGGAGCAGTACATCGCTAAACGGGCGGAGACCGACCCCCTGCCTATCCACTTGGAGACCCAGGAGTCCATAGATCAACTACTGGATAAGGACCAGCAGGGGATGGTCTTCTACATCATCGAAGAGGCGATCGGCAACGCCCGCAAGCACGCCCACGCCGACCACATCTGGGTCCGGCTGTGGATAGAGGGCAACGCCTTCGTCGCCGAGGTGGAGGACGACGGCGTCGGCTTCGACGTGAGCCTCCTGGAGGAGGGATATGAGACGCGGGGCAGCCTGGGAATGCTTAACATGCGGGAACGGGCGGAGCTGGCCGGAGGCTCGGTGGACATTCGTTCGGCTCCAGGGGAGGGAACGAAGGTCATCCTGAGGGTGCCGCTGGGCAGGAACCGTGGTTGAGGCCGAGCGCTGGGTCTGGTTGAGCGGGTCTCTCCTCCTGGCCGGGGCGGCGACCCAGGCGGCCTGGCGGCTGTGGCGATGGGAGAAGGGCCGAGCGTGGCTCGATCCCCTCGCGCGTTCCGCTCTCTTTCCCCTCCTGCTACAGACAGCCCGATTTCTCTACTACGTCGGCTTCCCCTTCGCCGCGCTGGTCTGGGGGCGCGACGCCGTGGTGGCCCGGCTGCTGGGCCTCCAACCGCTGGCGGCCCTTTCCGTCGAGGCGGTCCCCCCGGCCGATCTGGCGGCCCATTGGGCAGACTGGGCCGGAGACGTGGGCTGGGCGGCCGGATTGGGGGTGGCCGCCGGGGCCGTCCTGGCGGTGGGCTGGTGGGTGGTGCACCGCTCAACCGACGGCCCGGCCCCGGCCGGCGCCGATGCCTCCCCGTGGACTCTCCTGCGGGAGGCGGCCTTCCACGAGGCCCACTGGTCCTTTTACCGCAACGGGCCGGTCGTGGCCCTGGGGGCCTATTGGGGCACCTGGGTCGGGCTGGGGCTGGTGGCGGTGGAGGCGTTCGTCAATCCGTGGTGGAGGGCCGACCTGCAGGACGTGGCGCGGACGCCGGCAGCGCTGGTGCGGGCCGGGCTGGCGGTGCTCAGCGGGGTCCTCTATCTGCAGACCACAAACCTCTGGCTGGCCGTCCTGGTCCACTGGGGCGTGACGTGGGGACTGGCGGCCTGGGCGCGGGGGCTGGTCAAGCGGGCGCGGTAGGGGCGGGCCTCAGACCTGCTCGAAGTGGGCTGCCTCCACGACGAAGAGGGTCGCCCGGTGTTGGCCCGGCTCGGAGGGGCTGCAGGTCTCCCGGAGCAGGGCGATGACCCCCTCCACCCGCCCCGCCTCGACGCCGATGAGCAGGGTGACGTTCCCCGGGCACCGGTGTGGGTGGCCACCCGCCCCCGGGCGTCCACCATTGCCACCTGTCGCAGGTCCCGTCCCTCGTCGGCGGCCAGGAGCGCGGCCATAGCCTCGGCGGCCGACTTCCCCGCCCGCATCAGCGCCAGTCCCAGGGGGCCGTAGCTGACCTCCACCAGCGACTGGGTCGCCACGGCGCCCACCCCGGCCTCCGCCCGGGCCACCACCGAGCCGACGGAGAACCGGTGGGATTGCACCGCCACTCCCAGTCGTCCGGTCTGGGGATCGCGGGCGACGATGGAGAAGGTGTGGGCCAGAGGGAAGCGGGGGGGATATACTCTTTCTATGCGGTCGTCTTTCCTGCCCATTGGATCAACCCCCGGGGCGGGATCACACCAGCCGCAGCCCGGGCTCCACATCCAGGTCCCACCCGGCGCGCTCGCCGGAGAGGAAGCGGAAGTGGCCACAGGCCGCGATCATAGCGGCGTTGTCGGTGCAGAGGATAGGAGGGGGGTAGTAGACGGGGACGCCGGCCCGCTCACGGACCGTTGTCCGCAGGGCCTGGTTGGCGGAGACTCCCCCGCAGAGCAGGATCGCGGTGGCCCCGCGCTCCGCCGCCGCCGCCGCCGTCTTGGTCGCCAGCACGTCCACCACCGCCTCCTGGAAAGAGGCGGCGACGTCCGCCACCGTCCGCCCCCGCAGCGGTCCGCCGTGCTGCTGGACCAGCCGCACCACGGCGGTCTTGAGCCCGCTGAAGCTGAAATCGTAGGTGGATTCCAGCCAGGCCCGGGGCAGGCGGAAAGCGGCCGGGTTCCCCTGCCGGGCCGCCTTCTCGATGGCCGGGCCGCCGGGGTAGGGGAGCCCCAGCAGCCGTCCCACTTTGTCGAAAGCCTCCCCCGCCGCGTCGTCCAGCGTGCCCCCTAGGTAGATGTAGTCGCCGTGCCCGCGCATCAGGATCAGCTCCGTGTGTCCCCCGGAGACGATGAGGGCCAGGAGGGGGAAGGCCAGGTTGGGGGGAGCGGCCCCCTCCGCCGCTACCTCCAGCCAGTGGGCGTAGATGTGGGCCTCCAGGTGGTTGACGGGCACCAGCGGCAGCCTCCGCCCCAGGGCCAATCCCTTGGCAGTGTTGACCCCCACCAGCAGCGACCCCACCAGCCCCGGTCCGTAGGTCACCGCCACCGCGTCCAGGTCGTCCCAGCCCACGTGGGCCTCCTGCATCGCTTTCTGGATCACCGACAGGATGGCCTCGATGTGGGCGCGGGAGGCCATCTCTGGGAAGACCCCTCCATAGCGGGCGTGGAGGTCCACCTGGGAGGCGACCACGTTGGAGAGGATGCGGTGGCCGTCGGCCACCACCGCCGCGGCGGTCTCGTCGCAGGAGGTCTCGATCCCAAGCATGCGTATCTCTTCCGTCATATCTCTCCATCCAAACGGGCCATTAACAGCGGCACCAGCATTTCCTCCGGCGACAGCCCTCCATGCTGGCCGTAAAGGGGGGCTGCCTCCTTTTCGAAGATCAGCCGGGCGTCTCCCCGTGCCACCAGCAGCAGCCCTCCCAACTGCTCCTGAATGGGCGCGGAGGCCCCGTCTGGCCCGAAAAGGCCCGCCGCCAGCACTCGCTCCGTCTCCAGGAGCAGGAAACGGTCGCCCAGCCGCTCGGCGACGTAGGCACGAAGCGCGTCAGTCCGGTCGGGGCGGACGTGGAGGCCGATCATGCGGGGCTCCCCGGCGGGAGGGCGACGTAACATCCGTCTGAGCGCCCGGTGACCGGAGAGCCGGATGGCCCGATCGGGTGGGGTCTGAACCATCCCGTGATCGGATGTGAAGACAAGCAGCGTGCCTTCGCGCACGGCGGGGGGCAGGGAGTCCAAAAAGGATTCCAGTGTCTGGTCCATGCACCGCAACGCCCGCCGGAACGGCCCTCCCTCCGGCCCGTAGAGGTGGCCGAGGAGGTCGGTACCGCTCCAATACACGACCAAGAAGAGCGGCTCTTGCCGGTATTGGAGGAGCACTTCCCGCACATTGGCCCACATTTCCCGGAAGTCATAGAAATCCCGGAAGGCGATGAAACTCTCCACCCCCCTCACGCCGTTGGGAGAAAACCGTTTCGTCCCCCGGAGGAGGAGGCGGGGCAGGCCGTTGCCAGGCGGAGGCAGGTAGAAGAAGGCCACAATCTGCACGCCGGCTTTGGTCAACGGCAGCGCCAGGTTCGGCGGGGAGAGCAGGTTGCCGGGCAGCCTGCGCTTGATCAACAGATCGGCCACACGCAGATAGGGAGGCGGGATCAGCCCTCGAAGCGGCAAACTCGGTCCTTTGTTGACCGCGTGCTCCCAGGACTCCGGCCCCACGAACCCGTGGACGGTAGGCGGGGTTCCGGTCCAGAGGGAGGGAAGGCTGGCGACGGTCGAGGTGGGGAAGACGGCGGAGAGGGGGAAGACCCGCCCGGCCTGTGTCAGCCGGCGAAGTCCCGATCCCGTTTCCAAAATCAGCCGGAAGCAGGTATATCCCACGGCATCCACCAGGATAAATAGGATGTGGCGTACTCCCGGAGCCAAGTCGGCCCAGAGGGACGGAGGGAGAGGAGGCATCGCTCCCTCCATCTCCAACCCCAGCAAGCCGGCAAGGGTGGCGGGAACGCGGACGAGCGAGTAGTCCCCATAATTTGGGAAGACGAACTCCTCAGATGGGAGGCCCTCCTCCAACCCGGGCAGGCGGTGGGAGCGTAGAGCGCGTTCGATCTGAGCAGCAGTGATCATGAAAGCCGAGTCCTCTGTAATGCTGGGGTGTGCGATGTATGGGTGCAATCACGTAGGAGACGTCCTTGGCGTTCCCCTGCCTTGCACCGCCCACTATATTTTTTTA
>DQUX01000331.1 GCA_015662065.1 Anaerolineales bacterium
GCTGGGGCCGGGCGTGGGGGAGGGGCCGGGGGTAGGAGAGACCACGACGGTCACAAAGAAAGGGTGGGTCAGAAGCGCCCTTCCGGTCCGATAGAGGGCCAGACCCAGAAGGGCCAGCACGATCAGGTTCGCCACGACCAGAAAGAGCAGCAGGCGCATCGCGCGGGGGGAGAGGGTCACCGGGCCGGCGGCCCGCATCGAGGGCGCCAGCCGCCGGACAGACCGGCCGATCCGGTCCGCAAGCCGCCGCAGCCCGCCGGGAGAGGGTTCAGGGGTAGCCATCGAGGATAAGTATACAACGGAGAGGGCGGATTGAGAAGCGGTCGTCATTCCCCAGAACAGAGCGACGGACAGGCCCATCGGATGACACTCGTCCGCAGGGCTGCGAAGGTCGTCACTGGCGGAAGTGGGAAGTTTGTGGTATTCTTTACTACTCTCGGGTTGCGGGTCACAGGTTTCCGGTTTCACACTTGGCCTGAAACTTGAAATCTGCAACCTGAAACCATCCTGGACGGAGGGATTCGCTTGAGCCAAGCACAACCACCCTTGTTGGTGGTCGAAGAGGTGTGGGTCAACCGGCCCGGCGCTGAGGTGCTGCGCGGGGTCAACCTGGAGATGTGGCCCGGGGAGGTGCACGTGCTTCTGGGGCTCAACGGTTCCGGAAAGACCAGCCTGGCCTACACGCTGATGGGCTGCGCCGGGTACCGACCGACGCGGGGGCGTATCCTGTTCGACGGGCAGGACATCACCTCCCTCTCAATAGCGGACCGGGCGCGGCTGGGGATCACCCTGGCCTGGCAGGAGCCGGCCTGCTTCGAGGGGTTGCGCGCCGGGGACTACCTGGCGCTGGGGATGAGGGAGCCCTCCCGGAAGCGGGTGGAGGCGGCGTTGCAGGCGGTGGCCCTCTCCCCGGCGGCCTACATCGGCCGGCCGGTCAACCACGCCCTCTCCGGCGGGGAACGGAAGCGAATCGAACTGGCCGCCGTCTACGGGATGCGGCCCAGGCTGGCCATCCTGGACGAGCCGGACTCCGGCATCGACGTCCTCGGTGTGGAGGAGGTGGCGGCGCTGATCCGGCGGATGGCCGAGGCGGGCACGGCGGTGCTGCTCATCACCCACCGGGACGAGATGGCCGCCGCCGCCGACCGGGCCAGCCTGATATGCGGCGGGACGATCATCCACACCGGCGACCCCGACGAGGTGCGGGAGTACTTCGCGAGCCGCTGCCGCCCCCACGAGGAGGCTCTGGGGGCCCAGCCCTGGGGGCCGGAGGCTGGCGGCACCTACCGGCGGGTGGTGAGCGAGGGAGTATGCGATGAGTAGCCGCCCCTCCCCTGCCAGCGCTACGTCTCTTCTCGGGCAGCGCGATCCGGCCTGGGCGCGGGAGTTCGAGGCCATCCTGCGGGCCTACGAGGAGGCCGGCGGCAAACTTACCGCCCTTCAATCGGAGCGCATTGCCAGCGCCGTGATCAGCGGCAACCGGGTCCTGGCCGTCAACGAGATCCCGGGGGTCCACATCGAGACCGAGGAGCTGCCCGCCGGGGTCCACGCCCGCATCGTGGTGGACCCCGGCGCGCGGGTGGAGTACCCGGTCCACCTATGCTTCGGTATGGTGCCAGCGGAGGGATTGCAGGAGATCCTCTCGGAATTTGAGATCGGAGAGGAGGCGGAGGTGGGCTTCCTGGCCCACTGCACCTTTCCCAACGCGCTGGACCTGCGCCACGTTATGGAGGCCCACATCCGCATCGGGCCGGGAGCGACGATGCGCTACGCCGAGGGCCACTACCACGGCCCCCACGGGGGCATCCAGGTGCTGCCCACCACCCACGTGACCGTCGAGAAGGACGGCCGGTTCGAGAACGAGTTCAGCCTAGTCCACGGGCGGGTGGGCCGACTGCAGCTCAGGCTCGAGGTAGATGTGGCGGCCCGAGGCGTGGCGGAGCTCTCCACCAAGGCCTACGGCTTTGACGACGATGTGATCCGTGTAGAGGAAATCGTCCGTCTCAACGGCCCCGACGCCCGAGGGCTGACCAAGACCCGGGTGGCGGTGCGGGATCGGGCCGTGAGCGAGGTCTATACCACCGCCGAGGGGAACGCACCCGGCGCCCGGGGCCATATGGACTGCACCGAGATCGTCCGTGGGGAGGCGGCCGCCCGGAACGTGCCGGTGGTGGTGGTTCGAGACGATCTTGCCCGCGTCACCCACGAGGCGGCCATCGGCTCGGTCAGCCGGAAGGAACTGGAGACCCTGATGGCGCGGGGGTTGAGCGAGGAGGAGGCGGTGGATATTATCATCCGGGGGATGTTGGGGTAAGCGGGGGCGGGGAGACGCAGAGACATGGAGATTTGAAGATATGGAGGTGTTGAGAGCGATGCGCGGGTTTGCGGTCCTCGTTCTCACCGTGGTCCTGTTGTTGGGAGCTGCCGGGGAGGCCCAGGGACAGGGCGGACTCCCCCAGGAGGGGGGTGTCGTCCATATTCTCTACTTCTACTCCGTGGACTGCCCCCACTGCCAGGTGGTCGAGGAGGAGGTGCTGAGCCCGCTCCAGGCACAGTATGGGGACCGACTGGACTTACGCAGGTTGGAGATCGGCGATCCCGCCAACTACGAGCTGCTGATACGCACCGAGGAGTACTTCAGCATCGCCCCTGAGGAGCGGGGACTGCCGACGCTGGTGGTGGGTGGGCAGGTGCTCATTGGCGAGGAGCGGATCCGCCAGGAGCTACCCTGCCTGTTGGAAAGCTGCCTGGCCGCCGGCGGGACGGCGTGGCCGGCGATCCCCGGTCTGGAGGAAGCGCTGGAAGCCAATCCCCTCGGCCCTATAGTCGGGCCTGGCGGCAGCGTGCAGGCGGAGGAGATCGAGGTCTGCGAGGAGGCGGAAGCGGAGGCCTGCGAGGGCGCGGCCCCCATCTGGGCGGCCTATTTCTACCAGGTGGGATGCCAGGCGTGCAGCCGGGTCGAGGCGGACCTTCGGTACATCCGCAGCCGCTACCCCCAGTTGGTCGTCGAGGAGTTCAACATCTACGACGATGCGGCACTGGCCCAGTGGCTGGCGGAACGGGCCGGCCGGGAGGACCTGCAGGCCCCCGCGCTGTTCATCGGCGACGACACGCTGATCGGGGAGGGGGAGATCACCGCCCGGAACCTGGAGACCCTGATACAGAAATACGCGCCGACGGGGGCGGAGAAGGTCTGGGCGGAGTTCGACCCCGAGACGGGGGCGACGGGGCTGGTGGAGCGGTTTCGCTCCCTGGGCCCGCTGACGGTGGTCCTGGCCGGTCTCGTGGACGGGTTGAACCCCTGCGCCTTCGCCACCCTCGTCTTCTTCGTCTCCTACCTCACCCTGAGCGGGCGCCAGGGGCGGGAGGTCCTGGCGGTAGGTGGAGCCTTCACCCTGGGCGTGTTCCTGGCCTACCTGATGGTGGGGCTGGGTTTCTACAAGGTGCTGGACCTCCTGGGGGGGCTCCTGACCACCCTGGGCCGCTGGGTCTACGGGCTGACGGCGCTCCTCTGCGCGGTGCTGGCGGTCTTCAGCTTTCTGGACTTCCTGAAGGCCCGGCGGGGGCAGATCGGCGATATGAGCCTGAATCTGCCCCACGCGCTGCGAATGCGCATCAACGCCGTCATCCGCAAGGGGAGAAGGGCACAGACCTACGTGGTGGGGGCTTTCTTCACCGGCCTGGTCGTCTCCTTCCTGGAGTTGGCCTGCACCGGTCAGGTCTATCTGCCGACGATCATCTTCGTCACCAGCATCCCCGAGTTGCGCGTCCGGGCTGTTTTCTACCTGGTGCTCTACAACCTGCTCTTCGTCCTGCCCTTGGTGGTGGTCTTTTTCCTGGCCTACTACGGCACTACTTCCAAGGAGCTGACCCGCTTCCTGGAGCGCAACGCGGCGGCGGTTAAGCTGGGGATGGTGGTGCTGTTTGCGTCGCTGGCGGTGTGGCTGGGGCTCTCCCTACTGTAGCTATGGAACTGATCTGTCGGCCCATCGGCGTCATCCATTCTCCCTTCCAGGAGAAACGGGAAACGCCCATCCAGGCCGCCTTCTCCAAGGCGGAGGGGACCGTTGAGGTTGCCCCGGAATACGCCGCCGGGCTGAAGGACCTGGAGGGCTTCTCCCACATCATCCTGCTCTACTGGTTTCACCAGAGCGAGGGACCTCGCCTGACTGTGCGTCCGTTCCTGGACCGAGAGGAGCGGGGGCTGTTCGCTACCCGCTACCCGGCCCGTCCCAACCCTATCGGCATCTCGGTGGTGGAGCTTTTGGGGCGGGAGGGGAACCGGCTGCGGGTGCGGGGGGTGGACGTGCTGGACGGCACCCCGCTCCTGGACATCAAGCCCTTCGTGCCGACGTTCGACCACCGGGAGGGAACGGAGGTGGGGTGGTTGAGGGGGAGGGTGTGAAAAAAGGGGCAGCGCATAATGCTGCGCCGCCCCCGCCTTGGACAAGCCGTCCCCCGTCACACCATAGGTCCACCAGAAGTGCCACCCACCACCCCTGCGCATACGGCCTGTCCGTTGAAGAAGACGTAGAGATAGAGCACCGGTTTCATCGCGACCCCCTTACTGACCCCAATGCTGGCTAGGCAAGTCCTATCGCGAGCAGCGCCCCGACGAGGGCACAGCAGAATGCGCCTCCCAACAAGAAGACCCGGACAGCACCCCTGCTGGAACCGGACCGGGTAGTCAGAGCAAGCAGGATGCAGAAGAAGGTGGCGGCCAGGCCAAAGCCCACTCCTATCAGACATATCTCCTGAAACATGCTCACCCTCCTTCTAGCTACAGCTCGGCCCGCTCGTTGCCGGCACTTGCTCCCACCGAGCCAACAGCGAAAGTCAAATCGGCTGGGCGGCGAAGGCGGGCAGGCGGACCTCGACGATGTTAGCAACCAAGATCCGCTCTGCGGCGATAGTATGGCGACACCAGCCGCCGTAGGGAAGTATGCACGTTGACCAATAGACCGCGCAGTCCTTGCACACCAGCCCAACGCCCGCCAGGGTCAGACGATGCCGGGAGTGATGCCCCTCGAAGATGAACCGGGTCGGAGCAACCCGCTGCAGGCGGTGAGGTTCCCGGGCATACGCGAGGCCTTTGATCCGTTCCCTGTCCAGGTACCAGGTCATCGTATCCTCCTTAACAAAAACACCCTACGACCGATTCCACGCCAGGAACGCTCAGGGGGCTGTGCAATGATAGACGGTGCGCTCGGTGGAAGAAGGAAACCCGCTGCAGACCGGAGAGGTGGAATCCTTCCTGGCACACCATTCCTGGGTGCGAAGGACCAGCGATCGCCCCCGCGGCAGCAAGGAAAGGCGAGCCCACAACCCCGCTCGAAGAGCGCATACGTGATCGCAGGTCCCACCTCGCTGAGCTTCGGGACAGTCACAGGTCAGATCGCCGGAGGGGCGAAGGAAAACGATGGCAAGGCTTGTCCGATCCTGGACTGCTACTATACGACCGGGGAGCACCGAGTAACACTCCAGACCAGGTGAAAGTCTGGTCACATCAAACGAAGAGTTCACTTCTACATACATATCACACCTCCGGCTCGCTACTGACTACTTCTCGCCGTCGACCGTCCCCGTTGCCAGAGGGCTGGCGAGCAAGTTCCTGATGACGCATCAGGCGCTCGTTGGCCTGAGCTAGACAACGGGCCATCACTCGCCATTCTCCTTCCGCCGACTCATCCGTGCTCACCCACTTTCCTCGCCCCAAAGCGACCAGACAGAAAGCGAGCCCGCCTCCGACCGCAAGTATTGCCAGGCCCAACACCGTTGTCAGAACTACCTCACGCATTTGGAGCAAGATCAGTTCCATCCGTTGCCGTTCCCTTTGATAGGCCAACTCCTGTTCCTGTTGTTGCCGTCGGAACTCCGCCTCCTGACGCCGCTGTTCCTCTCGGTCCTGCGCCTCGGCCTCCAATTCCCGTTGGTAGTACTCAAGGTCAATGGCGGCCCTCCGAGCCTCGACATCTGTCTCTTGCTCGATCTGGCGGGCTTGGGCGCGGCTGGTGTGTGGGTTCATAACATCAGCATTGGCTAGGGCCAAACCCAGAATCGATCCGGCGATAAGTATGACCAACACCAACACC
>DQUX01000009.1 GCA_015662065.1 Anaerolineales bacterium
AGGGGTCAGGGTCGGTAGGGGCGTGGGGGAGGGAGTCGGCAGCCGTTCGGCGTCGAAAGCGAGACGCGCTCCGAGGACCAGCGCCAACAGTGTACCCACCAGGAGCAGCAGGCTCAGGGGGTGAGCGGAACCGCGTCCAGATGTATCGAATCCCATTCTTCACCCCCATTCCGGAGCTACCGGTAACCTCGGGTCTCTTCCACCTGCTCTCCGCCCGGAGCTTCCCGTTCTGGGCAAGCGGAGGCCGTCTTCCTCGACCCCAGCCTCGCTTCTCAGGCGTCCGCCTCCCATCCCCGCAGGGCGTAGTACTCGGCGACCATCCGCCGCAGCTCTTCCTCGCTCAGCCTCTCGCCGCTTGGCTGCAACGGCTCCTGCAGGAGGCGGGCCGGCAGGGTGTCGTCGGCCGGCACCATCCCCTCCCGCAGGTTGTACCGACGGATTGTGTCGGCGATGCGGGCCGACAGAGCCCGCAACTCCGCTCTCCCCAACTCCAGACCGGTCAGCCCCCGGATGATCACCGGCAGATCCTCCCACCCGATCATATCCCGATAAAAGCGACACAGGATCAGGGTGTCGAACACCGTGAGCCGATCCTCGAAATCAAGGACGACCTCCGCCTTGCCCTCCACCGAGGTGCGGTCCACCTGGCCGGAGAACTCCGCCTTGTAGACCGTGGCCCGCAGGTGGCAGGCCCCCCGGTCTGAGACGGCGAAGGCCAGCCCCATCCCCTTCAGCGCCCGGGGGTCGTAGCCAGAGGGCTCCATCCCCTTGACGTGGACGGCCAGCTCCTCCAGCCCCAGTTCCCGAGCGGCGGCCCGCACCCCCAGGGCCAGGAGCTCGCCGGCACCCTCCCGGTGGGCGATCTGATGCAACAGTCGGGCGATGCCGTCCACATCTCCGTATGCCAGCCCCAGGTCGAGCGCCCCGCGGCGGGAGGCCTCGATGGCGAAACCGACCACGTTGCCGGCGGTGATGGTGTCCAGCCCCAGCCGGTCGCAGATGTCGTTGAGGTAGAGGATCTCCGCCAGGTCGTCGACACCGCACAGGCCGCCGAAGGCGAAGATGGTCTCATACTCCGGCCCCTCCACCGTCAGGCCGGCGTGGCGACCGTCGGGCACGGTGGTAATCTTGCCGCAGGTCATAAAGCAACGGTAGCAGCCCTTGGAGCGGGGGTTGAACCGCTCCACCAGCGCTTCGGCGCTGATCTGCTCCCAGTAGGGGACGGTGCCCGTCGACCAGTAGTAGCTGGGGAAGGAGCCCACAGTGTTGGCGATCGCCACCACCATGGGGGTGCCGAACTTGCGGTAGGCCTGAGCCCCCCCGTCCTCCCTCCCTCGCCGCCGCAGCTCGCGGTCGTACGCCCGGATGGCCTCCGCGTCGTGGAGGGGGCACTCCGCCTCGCCGTGGAACACGATCCCCTTGAGCCGCTTGGCCCCCATCACCGCCCCCATCCCCGTCCGCCCGGCCTGGCGGCCCCGGTCGTTGCCCACCAGGGCGAAGGGCACCTGCCTCTCACCAGCGGGGCCGATGACGATGGCCTTGGCCCCTCGGACGCCCGTGGCCGCCTCCAGCGCTTCCTCGGCCTGATAGGCGTCCATCCCCCAGAAAGGGGCGGCGTCGTGGAAGACGACCCCCTTGTCGGCGATCTCCAGATAGACCGGCGCTCCAGCGGCCCCCTGCAATAGGATCGCATCGTAGCCGGTCGCTTTGATGCGGGGGGCGACGTGCCCGCCGGAATAGGACTCACCGAAGATCCCTGTGAGGGGGGACTTCGCGAAGAGGGCGTACCGGCTGGCGGGTGCCAGGACGGTGCCCGTGGCCGGACCAACGGCCACAATGAGGGGGTTCTCGGGGGCGAGGGGGTCCACACCCGCCGGCCCGTTCTCCAGAAGGAGGTGGGCGGCCAATCCCTTTCCCCCCAGGTAGCGGGTCAACACGTCGTCGGAGATCGGTTCGGCAGCCCAGGTGCGGGTGGAGAGGTCCACTCGCAGAAGCCGGTTGTAGAAGCCGCGCATCTTAGCCTCCCTATCACGATGGCTCACCACAGTAGTTGAGAAAACTCGCTCTAGTACTTCATCAACGTGAATTTGAATGGTCAGGCCTCTCCTGCCCGGCGGCAAAGCCGCCCTTCGGCGGCTCCCTCCCCCTCGTACGGGCAGGAGAAGCCCGCGAAGGCGGGCTTGGCTACCCGTAGCCGCGGCTTTCAGCCGCCAGGCGGAAAGGGTCCAACCGATCACAACC
>DQUX01000327.1 GCA_015662065.1 Anaerolineales bacterium
CCCCGCTCCAGCCGCAGCCCACCCTCCATGAAGGGCAGAGTTGCGAGCTGCGAGTTGGGAGTCGAGAATTGGGAATCGGGAATTACGGGTTGTAGCTTCTCTTGCAGAATCTCGTATTCGCCCTGGGTATCCCGCGCCAGCTCCTCCACCCGCTCCAGCGGCAGGTCCAGCCCGCCAAAGAGCACGTACAATTTCAGCTTGCCGTACACCGACGAGTCGGCGTAGACCCCGCTGAAGGCATAGCCCCCGCCCATGATCTCCCCTATCACCCGCAGGCCGTTGTCCAGGTAGGCCGCCGGCAGGTGCCGCAAAGTGTTGGCCGAGCCGACAATGATGCTCCCCACCGCCGAAGCGGTGGAAAGGTCAAAGCCGCCGGCCAGAAGCCCCCCGTGCACGGCCTCGCTCATGGCCCGCGCCAGCCCCACCGGGCTCTTCAGGTCGGTCACCTCGGCGTAGCCCAGGGCCATGCACTTGCCCGCCGAAAGAAGCCGCAGGTAGTCGGTGCCGTCCAGGGCCGAGTAGAACTCGCTCTCGCGCACGCTGAGGCGGTTGAAGGCGTCCCACAGGTCGGCCAGGAACTGGTTGGCCCGGGACCAGAAGCGGGCCAGGGACACGTCGGGGAAAAGCCGGCCGATGCGGTTGTTGTCCACCAACACCAGGGGCGAAACCTCCCCCGCCTGGGCCATCCCGTAGACTCCGCTCAGTGCCCGCAGGGCGTTGACCTTGACCGCCGTGCCTTCCACGTCGCGGGGCAGGGTGTAGATGACCCCCACCGGCCGCTTCAGTTCCCGCAGCAGGCGCACCAGTTCGGGCAGGCTGCCGCTGCCGGTGCCCCCGCCCCCGCCGACGCAGAGGACCACGTGGTCGGCCTCCAGGGTCATGGCCCGCAGGAAGGCCCGCACCCGCGCTTCGTGCACCAGCACGGCCTGGCGGCCCAGCTCCGGCTCCTGGCCGGCCCCGCCGGCGGCGATGGGCAAGACCAGCTTCTGGGAACCGGGCAGCCGCAGGCGGGCCAGGTCGGCCTGGGTGGTGTTGATGGCTGCGGCGAGATAGCCCATGCGCCCAAAGGTGGCCGCCATCCGTCCGCCCCCCTCGCCGCTGCCGATGAAGGCAAATCGCAAACTCCGTTTGCAAGTCTTCTTGCTCATGATAGCCCCTTTCCTCCTGTTACTACACTAAACGATAGCGGCCCCCTGGCACCGGGGCCCCCGGCTGCTGCCGGTGGATTCCCACTGTGAGGCCCTCTGCCGCCGGCGAAGGAGCCTCTCCAACCGCCGTCCTGTCTCCGAAAGGCGGAAGGATCGCCCCCGTCCACTCTGAATCAATTGCGCACCCTCCAACGTCCGCAATATGTACCGTATCTGAGCGAAGGTGATCTCGGTGCCCAGGATCAGATCGTGCCGGTTGTGTGTTCTCCGGTCGGCGAGCTGGGCCAGCACCGCGAAGGTGTCGCCATCCAGCTCTTGCCCGATTTCCAGCAAGCAATTGTCACATAGGGTTTCGGCCGACTCCGGCTGGTCCGCGTCGCGCAGCAGTTCCAGCAGCCGCCGTCCACTTTCCGAGAGGCCATGACAGCCGTCGCCCCATACCAAAGCGGTGCCCCGGAGATAGCTGAGCGCGTCGCGCACCCTGGAGATAGACACCCCGCTCTCTGCGGTGAGGGTCTC
>DQUX01000233.1 GCA_015662065.1 Anaerolineales bacterium
ACCAGGAGGAACAGGACGATATACTGCCCGTCCTCCTTCCGGTTCAGCTCAACTACCACCTCTCTCGGCCGTCTCATTCTCACCACTCCCACCTGCTGATGTACCGCTCCACCTGGAGGGTGGTGGAACCGTAGAGGCTCACGCCCCGGTCGGCGGTCCCGCGCAGGAAGGGCAGGTCACCGGTGTAGACCTTGAAGGCGGCCTGGCAGGTGACCTCGCCGCCCCGGTTCCAGCGGTTGTAGGCGACGGTGAAGACCGCGTCTTCCGGGTCCAGGTGGAACCCCTCCAGCGTGTTCCAGCCGGCGTAGGCGGCCTGGGCAAGGCCCCGCTGTTCCCTCAGGCTCTCCACCGCCTCTCGGGCGCAGTCGTAGGTGGCCGTGTCCAGGGCGATCCGGACATACAGCACCCGCCCGAAGAGGAAGATGAAGGCGATCAGGAAGATCATCGCCGGCAAGATCAGGATGAGCTCGACGGCTCCCTGGCCTTCCTCGCTTCCGACCAGTCTCCGCATCACTCCCTCCGTCACTCCCACGGCCAGGTGGGTGGCTGGCCGGGGTAGAAGTTCTCCAACCGCTGGACGCTGGCCGCCCGGATACGGGGGTGCAGGGGGAAGAAGAGGCCGGTCCACCGGGCGTCGATCCGCCCCCGGACCACCCGCTGGACCGTATCGACCTCGATGGCGGTCCCTTCCAGGAGGATCTCGGCCCGGGTGGGGTCCAGGGCGGTGGTGAGGCGTCGTTCCACCATCGCCATGCCGCCCTCCAGGCTGCCGCCCCGGCGGGCCACAGCGGCCACCCCGTCGTGGACGGCGATGGCGGCGTTGAGGTGACCCCACCAGTACCAGGCGGCGTCGATGATGGCAGCCAGGAGGATGAGGAAGAAGAGAAGGGTCAAGACGACCTCGACGCTTCCCTGTCCTCGCTCCTCCGTGAACAGCCGTGCCGCTTGCTTCACGCCCGTCGCTTCCCTATGGATTCGGCAGTCCCTGGATGTCCTGCAGTGCCCCTTCTCCCCTGTTCTGTGCCTCTCTCATGATGGCGTAGATGATCCCGACCAGGACGATGACGAAGGCGAGGATGAGGATGTAGGCAACGGAGCCCTGTCCCTCCTCTCTCTCCCGGGCGCGGCGGAGGAGGTCCTGGACCTCGATCCGGCCGCGCAGGTAGAGATACATCAGACGTTCGTTCAGCTTGGACATTTCGACCTCCTTGCATCATAGATTTGTCAGGGCGAAGACCGCCCCGGGCGCAACGACGGTGATCACCACGGCGGGCAGGATCATCCCGCTGATGGGGATGACGCGCATCAGGGAGTTGCGCTGCCCGCGCTCCTTGAGCACTTCGTTCAGGTGGTAGCGGGCCTCGGTGGCCAGAGCGCGGAGGCTGGGCAGAACCTCGCCTCCCTCTCGCACCACCATCACCACCTGGCTGGCGAAGATGTAGGCGAGGGGGACGTCCACCCGGCGGGCCATCTCCTCCAGCGGCTCCACCAGGTCGCCGGTGACGTCATACCGGGCGGCCACCTGGCGCAGCTCGGCGACGAACGGCCCGCCGGGGTGGATGGCCAGGTTTTTGATGGCGTGGGCCAGGGTGTGGCCGGCTGCCACATACATCGCCAGCCGGTCGAGGGCGAAGGCCATCTCGGTCACGACGTCCTCCTGCCGCTTCCGGGCGGCGTCCCGGAGGGAGACGTCGGGGACCATAAAGCCCATCAGCCCGATCCCCACCGCTGCCGGGACCCAGATGCCCACGGGGAAGCGGAAGAGGGGGAGAACGACAAGAGCGAAGAGGCTCAGGAAGGCGCCGTAGAGGATCTTGCGGGCGTAGAACTCTTCGACGCTGTAGAAAGGCTTGGGGTAGTCGGCGATCACCAGCAGCCGCTCCACCCGGGCCCGGGTGGGCCAGAGGGAGGCCAGCCGCTGCGCTCCCCGAAGCAGGGCCAGTCCCAGGAGCCGGTCCAGGGCGGGGGTCTGCTCCAATGCCCGCAGCCGCCGCTTCTCCACCGCCTCGGGGCTCAGCTCGATCTCGTCGATGCTCTCCGCCAGGCCGGTGCGCCGGCGGGGGCGGACGCGGAAGAGGCTGCTGAAGGCCAGGAGGACTCCCAGGCCGCCTACAAGCGCGATCAACAGATGGGTTCCGGTCGTCGGATTCATCACCACCTCACTTCATCACCTGTTCGATGTCCATCCCCATCGTCCCGAGCTTGTTCTGCAGGTAGTACCCGCCCGCCGAGAGGAGCACGATGGCCAGGAGGATGACCTGGCCGAGGAGGGTGCGGTAGAACTCCCGGTAGCCGGGCATGATGACGCTCATCAACAGGTAGAAGGCGATGGGGGAAAGGGAGACGATCACCGCTTCCAGGCGGGCCTTCTTCTGCTCGGCCATCATGTCGCGGAAGATGCGTCCCTGGGCCCGGATGGCCTCGGAGAGGGCGTTGAGCAGCTGGGTCACCGAGGCTCCCTCGTGCTCCCGCAACCCCAGCGCCTCCACCATCTGGTCGAGGAAGAGGTCTTGCCGCCGGGCTTGCACGGGGGCCATCGCCTCCTCGAAGGATGCACCGGCGGAGAGGAGGGCGGAGACGCGGGCGAAGTCGTCCCGGAGGATGGGGGGGCCGTAGTTGACGATGTTCTGCACGGCGATGGAGATGGAGGGGGTGGCGGCGAAGGTGTTGCGGATGATGTCCACCGCCGTGGCCAATGCATCCCGATACTCCCGCACGAACGCCTGCTTTCGCTCGGCCAGGACCATCCAGTATCCGGCATAGCCGACGCCGACGCCGGCGACCAGGAGGATGGGCTGGCCGCTGAGAACAAGGAGGACGGCCCCGATGGCCAGGCCGATGAGCCCCCCGGTGCGGAGGAACTCGGCCGCCGTCATCTCGATCCCGGCCCGGTCCAGGTTGGCCTGGATGCGGCCCATCAGGCCGGTGGGCCGTTCCACCGCCGGCACGTCGGCCGGGCGCAGGCCCTCCAGGTCCTTCTTGAGCCGCACGCGGGGCGGGAGGAGGAAGGACCAGCTCATCATCAGGACGCCCAGCCCGCCGACCAGGGGCAGGAGGTAGAGAAACAAGTCTGTCATCGCCGTTCTCCCACCAGACTGTTGAAGTCCATCCGCAATCCCGACCGCTCCTCCATCTTTTCGAGGAGCGTCCGCGGGTAGAGGCCCGTCCAGGTCAACCCCTGTCCCTTGTCCTGGAAGATGACCTGCATCTCCACCGCCCGTCCTCCTTCCACGCGCCCGGTGATCTCGGCGATCTCGGTGACGATACGCCGGGTCTGATGACCCACGCTGACGCGGCGCAGGTGGAGCACCAGCTGGAAACCGTCGGCCAGCTCCCGCCGGATGACCTCCTGGGGGACGTCCCGGGCGGAGAGGTAGAGGGTTTCGATGCGGGTGACGACGTGGCGGGTGGAGTTGGCGTGGATGGTGAGCATCTGCCCGTCGTGGCCGGTGTTGGCCGCTTGGAGGATGGCGACGATCTCGCCGCCCCGGGCCTCGCCGGTCAGGATGCGGTCGGGGCGCATCCTGAGCACCTCCCGCACCAGGTCCTCCTGCTCGATGGGATCCACCCCCTCGCTGGCCCGGCGGGTGACCAGGGCGACCCAGTCGGGGACGGTCAGCTGCAGCTCGGCGGTGTCCTCAATGGTGATCACCCGCTCGTCGGCGGGGATCTCGGCGGCCAGGGCGTTGAGGAAGTTGGTCTTGCCGCTGGAGGTCCCGCCGGAGACGATGATGTTGAGCCGCCCCCGGACCGCCTGGCGGAGGAACTCGGCGGCCACGGCGTTGATGGTGCCGAGCCGGACCAGGTCGTCCAGGGTGCGGGCGACCAACCGGTGGCGGCGGATGGTGACGGCGATGGGCACGTTGTCGGTCAGCGGCTCCATGATGGCGTGAAGTCGAGAGCCGTCCCGGATCTTCACGTCCAGGCGGGGATTGGCCCGGTCGATCTTCCGGCCGCGGTAGGCGGCGGCCCGGTTCACGAAGTCGATGAGCTGCTGGGCGGAGCGGAACCGGTAGGGGGTCAGCTCCCGCCCGTTCTCGGTGACCACCCAGATCTGGTCCGGTCCGTTGATCTCGATCTCCTCCACCCCCGGGTCGTTCATCAGCGGGGCGATGGGGCCGAAGCCGAAGATCTCGTCCAGGATGCGCTGCACCACCGTATCCGCCTCGTCGGGCAGCGGCGGCAACCCCTGGGCGTGGGACCGCTGCTCGTACCGGGTCACGATGTCCCGCACCAGCGCCTCCGCCTGCTGCATGTCGTGGTGGGAGGGGTTCTCCATCTGGGCGGGGGTGAGCACCTGGCGGGTGGTCAGCGCGTCGCGGACCTCCGTCAGGAGCAGCACGTATACGTCGGTGTCCCGGTTCTTCCTGGCTATGGCTTCTGCCATCACCTGAGCGGCGGGAGAGGCATATCCGTCATCGCTCCCCTCTTCATCCCACGGTCTCCAACTCATCATACTTCCTCCACAAACAGGTTGGTCAGGCGGCGAAGGCCGCGGCTATCCCTGCGCTTCTTCACCTTCCGCTCCCTGCGCCCAATGCGTCCGCCAACCCGTTCCCACAGGATGGTGAAGGGCGGGTAGAGGGAGGCAGCCACGGCGGCCACCCCGTCGGCGGCCTCGGCGGCCGGGCCGTCCAGCTTCTTCCGCATCAGGACCAGCGGGGTGTGGGTGTTGAGGGAGACGTCCACCGCCGGTCCGGCGTGGGGAACGAGGCCGAACTGGGGCAGCCCGAGCACGTCCACGATGTCCCCCGGCCGGACCCCCGCCTCCTCGGTGTACCGGTTGATCAGGAGGTTGAACCGCTGGACCGTCGCCGCGTCCTCGGCGGCGAAGGCCTTGCGCATCAGATCCAGCCCGTCCTTGACGCACTTGATGGAGGTCTCGATGGGGGTGGTGACGAAGAGGGTCCGGTCGGCCCCCTCGACGGCGGCCCAGACGACGGGGTAGTTGTAGTCGGGGCCGCAGTCCAGGATCACGAAGTCGTAGAGCTGGCCTGCCGTCCGGAGCAGGTTGAGCATCACCTGCCGTACCCGCGCCTCGTTCCGGCCCCGGAGCTGCTGGTGACCGGCCAACTCCAGCCGAGGGAACCCCACCAGCACGTCCAGGTGAGACTTGCGGGGGTCCCCGTAGTGGGTGACGAAAAGCCGGAGGGTGCGGGGGGTGACCTCATCCCCGTTCCCCCGCTCCAGCACCGAGAGGAGCAGGCCGAAGAGGTTACGGTCCTCCGGGAGGTGGAGGGCGACGTGGGCGTTGGCCTTCACGTCGGCGTCGATGAGGAGGGTGGCCCGCTTGCCGATGACGCCCAGGGCGACCGCCAGGTTGGTGGCGAAGAAGGTCTTGCCGTCGCCCCCCTTGGGGGAGTAGACGGCGACGGTGGACTTCCGCCACCCGCCGGCGGCCAACTCCGCCAGGGTGTCCACCTCGGCAGGGGTGAAGGTGGCCCGCTCCTGCATTTGGGTGGCCTGGGCGGCCGCTTGGCGGATGGTCTCCGCCAGCCGGCCGGTGGCGGCGCCGGTGAGGGGGAGGTTGACGTGACCGGCCGCCCCCTGCCGGTACATCTCCGTCGCCCAGTCGCCGGTGGGCGGGGCCAGGGCAACGGTGGCCACCGGCGGGTCGAGCTGGAGGAGGGCGGCCACCAGGTCGGGCCGGTAGTCGGTGAGCTCCGGCGAGAGGAGGACCACCTGGGCGCCGAGGCTCTGGGCATCATCCAGAACCTCTTGGTAGGAGCGGGGATTGCCCACCACCTGGATCTCATTCAGGTCCTGGAGGGCAGCCGCGACGGCGCCGGCGTCCTGCCAGTTGCGGGTGGCGATCAGCACGCGAATGGACACGTCACGCCTCCTATTCCCCTCCGCCCGTCTCCCCCGCCTCCGCCGACGGCGTCGAAGGGGCGGTTTCTGCCTCGGCCTCGGGCATCGGCGTGGGGGTGGGCATGATCACCCCCATCTCCGGGTCCAGGTACATCGTTGTCGTCACCCCGCGGGTGGCCAGGAACTCGGCGTTGAAGTCGTCCCAGGTGTACCCAAACGTCTCCAGGTCCTGCCCGGTCTCGGCCCACTCCCGGGCCGTTGCCGGCAGTATGGCGACGTTGATCTCCCCGTTCCGCATGGCGAAGTCCAGCTGCTCCAGCCGGTCCACCGGCACCAGGACGACCAGGTGGGTGACGTCCCCCTCGATGTACCGGGGCTGGGTGGAGCCCTCCTCGCCCCCGCCGACGGAGAGTTGGTAGGAGGGGTTGGGGATCATCTCCCGCTCCACCCGCACCACCACCCCCACCCCCATTGCCTTGGCCGCGGGGAGGCGGAGGGTGAAGGGGGAGGGCATAGGGGTGACCCAGTTATAGGTGGGTGCGGTGGCGGAGGCACCGTAGTACACCGTCTCCTCCTGCGTTGGGCCCTGGGAGAAGACGTCGGGCACGTTGGATCCAAAGGAGGCGATCAACACCACCACGTCACCGGGGAACAGGGCCGGGTCGGGAGCCCGGTCCGGGTTGACGGGGATGGTGAGGACCACCCACCCCTCGTCGACGGCGGCGGAGATCCGCTGCACGGAGCTCGGGTCCCGTCCTACGGCCAGACGAGCCTTAGCGATGGGTTCGCCGGCGTAGAGGGGGTCCAGGGCTACCGCCCGGCCGAGGACCTGGTCGGCCTCGTCGCGGGTCAGCAGCTTCTCTGCCACCAGGGGGTGGATGTGCTGCCAGTCCACCCGCACGTCCTCCTGGGTGACGATCTCGTAGGGCTGGATGTCGCGGGCGGCGATCAGCACCCCCACCGGTTCGGGATTGGCCAGCTTGGCGACGACGAAGATGGCCACCGCCGCACCGACGGCCAACAGCAGCCCAAGCCAGAAGCGAAGGGTCTTCCAGAAAGTCCAGTTGAACACGTCAGCCTCCTTGCGTCAGTCTCTTCACGGCAGAACGGATGATGCCTCTCTCCTCCCGGGCCGGTGCGTCGCCGGGGTCTGCGCCCGGCTCCGGCTCTGGTCGGGGGATGATCTTCTCTACCAGCTCCTCCACGGCCTGGCCGTACTCCCCCCGCAGGAGTCCCCGCAGGCTGGGCCGACCGGCGGGGAGGGGGAAGGCGTTCCAGGCTGTGGGGCAGAGGGAGGCGCCGGTGGACCGATTCTCGACCACGATGATCCGGCCGGCATGCTCCCGCAGGCGGGCCAGCGCCGCCTCCGCCCGGTGGATGGCTCGCGCATCGGGGGTGACCACCAGGAGGAGGTGGGTAGCCACCAGGGCCAGGCCAGGCCACAGCCGGCGGCCGGCGTCCACGACGACG
>DQUX01000214.1 GCA_015662065.1 Anaerolineales bacterium
GACCACGGGGGTGGGCACTACGCCGCCTGCTGGCACCCGGGAGGAGAGAAATGATGGCCCAAGGTGACATTCTGGTCGATATCTCCAATCTTTCCAAACTGTACCCGGTCGGAGGGGGGATCTTCACGCGGGCGAACGTCTTTGTGCACGCCGTGAGCCGGCTGAACCTGCAGATCCGACGGGGGGAGAGCGTGGGGCTGGTGGGGGAGTCCGGCTGTGGCAAGACCACGACGGGGAAACTGTTGACCCGGTTGATCGACCCCACGGAGGGCAGGATCGAGCTGTGCACCGAGGGAGGGGTTGTGGACATCGCCTCGCTGCGGGGAAAGGGGCTGAAGAAGTTCCGGCGGCAGGTCCAGATGATCTTCCAGGACCCCTATGAGTCGATGAACCCCCGCTTGACCATCTACGATACCGTCGCCGAGCCGCTGGACGTTCAGGGGATCGGGACCCTGGTCGAGCGGGAGGAGCGGGTGGCGGAGCTTCTGGAGACGGTTGGCCTTATCCCGGCCTCCAGCTTCATGTTCCGCTATCCCCACGAGCTTTCGGGCGGGCAGCGCCAGCGGGTCGCCATCGCCCGCGCCCTGGTGGTGGGGCCCTCCTTCGTCGTGGCGGACGAGCCGACCTCTATGCTGGATGTCTCCGTCCGTACCGGCGTGATGCAGTTGATGCAGGACCTGGCCGATCGCCTCAGTGTCACTTATCTCTACATCACCCACGACTTGGCCGTGGCCCGCTATATGTGCCACCGGATCGCGGTGATGTATCTGGGTAAGATCGTGGAGCTGGCGGAGACAGAGGAGTTGCTGCATCATCCCCTCCATCCCTATACCAAGGCGCTGCTTTCCGCCGTGCCGGTGCCGGATCCCACCTTCACCCGGACGCCGGTGAAGATCAAGGGGGGGGTCAGTCGGCCGATCAATCCCTTGCCCCGCTGTCGCTTCTACGATCGTTGCCCCATCGCCGACAACTACTGCCGGGACAACGATCATCCGCCGCTGGAGGACAAGGGGGGCGGCCACTTCGTGGCATGCTACAAGGTGTAGCGGATCGACCAGGGGTGGTGTGAGCGGTGGGGGCATTCGCAAGCCCCGTGATGCGTAGAGCCGGCGGCGCTATTCCCACGCCCGGCAGGGCCTGTCGGGCGTGTCCGTTTGAGTGAGCCCGGCTGACTTCTTGTGGGATTCGTGATTCAGAAGTAGCCCGTTTCGCAAGTTATGCCGATTTCCGGGCGGGCTCCAGGGAGATCTGATGCTCAGGTTCATCGTCCGGCGGGTGGTACGTGGGCTGGTCGCTTTGTTCCTGTTCCAATCTCTCCTGTTCGGCCTGGTTCACGCGCTTCCCTACGACTTCAGCGCCTTTGTGCTGGCCCCTCCGGACCGGCGCGCTTTCATCCAGCACGAACTGGGGCTGGATCGCCCCCTGCGGGAGCAGTACGTCCGTTGGCTGTCGGGGTTTGCCCGCCTCGATCTGGGGACCTCCTACCTGTTCTGGCCGACGCCTGTGTCGGAGGTCCTGTTCAGCCGGCTGGCCCGAACCCTGCTCCTCTTCCTCTCGGCCGCCGTCCTGGCCTATCTCCTCGGTATCTGGCTCGGCAAGGTGATCGCCTGGCGCCGGGGCGGGCTGGCGGAGGTAGGGGTGACGTTGGGGGGGGTGGCTGCCTACACTTCCTTTGCCCCCTGGCTGGGTTTTGTGATGATCAATGTCTTCGGCTGGTACCTCGACTGGCTCCCCTACCAGCGGCTGATCAACCCCAACATCTGGTTCAACGTGCCGGTGGCGGCGGACGTGCTGCTGGCGGCGCTGCTGGTCACGGTCGGGCTGGCGTTCGGAGGGCTTCTGTTGGTCCGGCAGGCCCTCCGCTGCGTTCGGGCGCGCCGCTGGCGATGGGGGGCGCAGGCGGGGGTGCTGTTGGCTATGGGGAGCGGGGCCTGGTGGTGGTGGTCGCGGTCGGGGCTGGGCTATCTGGCCTTGGACGTGCTGGCCCATCTCGCGCTGCCGCTGACCACGGTCGTCCTGCTCTCGTTTGGTGAGACGATGATGCTGATGCGGACCGCCATGCTGGAGACGTTGGGGGAGGACTACGTGTTGATGGCGCGGGCCAAGGGGCTGCCGGACAAGATCATCCGCGACCGGCACGTCGCGCGCAATGCGATCCTGCCCGTGATCACGCGGCTGGCGCTCAATCTCCCCTTCGTGCTGGTCGGCAGCCTGGTCATCGAGCGGGTCTTTATGTGGCATGCGATGGGCCAGGTCGTCTTTCTCGCGGTGGAGTTCCAGGACATACCGGTGCTCTTGGGCGTTCTGTCGGTGGTGGGGGTGCTGACCCTCATCGCCCACGCGGTGCTGGACGTGGTCTACATCTATCTCGACCCGCGTATGCGGTATGCGGGGGGAGGCTGAGGCCGATGTCGTCGGTGGCCTGTCGCTCTGGACCCGGGCGGCTGCGCGTTCGTCTGCGACACGTGCGGATTCCCTGGCAGCGGCTGCGCGCAGACGGACGGCTGCTCCTGCACCAACCCCTGGGCCTGCTGGGATTGGTGGTGATCGTTGGCTTTGGGCTGATGGCGGTGGCGCACCCGCTGTTGATGGCGACGGTGTGGAACCGGGCCCGTTTCGATCCGATCGTCGGTTTCGATCCGACTCAGGTGCCGCATCCCAAGCCGCCGACGCGACAGCATCTCCTGGGTACAGATAACTTCGGCCGGGACGTGTTGAGCCAACTGCTGGCTGGTGCGCGGGTCTCGTTCGGCGTGGGCCTCATCGCCGCCTTGGTCGCCGTCACTATCTCGACCCTGCTGGGTGGCGCGGCGGGCTACTTCGGCGGGCTGGCGGACGTTGCGCTCATGGGGGTCGCCGACGTCTTCGTTTTGCTGCCGGCGCCGGTGGTGCTGTTGATCTTCGGGCTGTTGCTCCGTATGCAGTGGCCGGTGGTGGCGCTCGCCTACGGCCTCCTGACCGGGTTGGGGGGGCAGGCGGTCGTCGTCAAGTCCCAGACGCTGACGATCAAGGCCCGGCCGTTCATCGAGGCGGCGCGGATCGCCGGGGGCGGCGACGGCCACATCATCCGCGTCCACATCCTGCCGGGCCTGATGCCCCTCACCGTCGTGCACGCTGTCTTCACCGTCGTCGGGGCGGTGCTCACCGAGTCGCTGCTCTCCTTCTTCAGCCGGACGAGTTACTACCTGAGTTGGGGGACGATGATCTGGCTGGGGCAGGAGACGTTCCGTTGGTTCAACCTTGGGGGCCAGTGGCACGTGATCCTGCCTCCCGCGCTGGCCATCATGCTGTTCTGCAGCGCCTTCTACCTCGTCGGGCGCGCCCTGGACGAGGTGCTCAACCCGCGCCTGCGGAGGCAGTGAATGGGGCCATACCTCCTTAGGCGAGCCGCGTCGAGCCTCATCTACTCAAGCTTCGTCTATTCTTCCTATCTGGGTGCCGGCGTGGAGTGGCATGTGCTGATCCCTCCTTCGCCGGCGCTCTCCATCTTCGCCGCTGCCTTCTATCTTGTGGCCACCAGACGCCATAGGGTCGCCGACCATCGGCTCAGGCAAAGGTGGCGGTGCTGAAACATGAAAGGAGTTGGCTGGTGAGATGGGAGCGGTTTCTGAATCTGCGCGGGGCCCTGGCGGTAGCTCTGCTGCCGCCGGTGCTGGCGGGGCTCTTCGTCTTGGCGGTGGAAACGCACGGGCTGGTGCGGTACGATCCGGCCTATTTCACCCCCCTCTACGCCGAGCGGTACGATACCCCCGGTTCGGTGGCGCTGGCGCTGGAGCGCGCGCTGCAGACCGGAGACGCGGCGTTGCTGGCCGAACTGCAGGGCTTGCGGCGACCCGCGACCTTCAAGACGGGGTCCAGCATCATTTTCATCATGCTGTTGGACTCCGATGGCCGGTATTTCAACTATTTGTACTTCGACATAGAC
>DQUX01000393.1 GCA_015662065.1 Anaerolineales bacterium
CTATTCCGGCGCGCTCCGGAAACATGCAATTACCCTATAGCGATCAACAGAAGCTTGCGCCCCCCTCCTCAAAGGGTATAATCAAATCTTCCCATCCCAGACCGTGAAGGGAGCAGCCAATGAGCACCTCTCACACCCGCTCCTGGGCCAGGTGGTTGGCCGCCGTCCTGGCCGCTTTGACCGTGGGGGCCTACCTGGGATTGACCCCCGGGGGTGTGCTGACCAAGGCCGACATGGTGGGGTACGCCGTCTGCCATCGGATTCCGTCCCACTCCTTCTTCATCGGCGGGCGGCAGTTGCCCCTCTGCGCCCGTTGCACCGGCACGTTCCTGGGAGCCCTGATAGGACTCCTCGGCCAGGGCGTGATCCTGCGGCGACGGCGGGCCTCGGAGTTCCCCCCGCCCCCCATCCTGGCCCTCCTGGTCGGCTTCATCCTGCTGATGGGAGCCGACGGCCTCAATTCCTACCTCAGTATGATCCCCGGCGCTCCCTACCTCTACGAACCCCGCCAATGGCTGCGGCTGGTCACCGGCACCCTCAACGGCCTGGCCCTCAGCGGAATCCTGCTGCCGCTGGTCCACTTCAGCCTCTGGCGGGATATCACACCGGAGCGGGTGATCCGCCGGTGGCGCGATCTGGGGGTCCTGGTGGCGCTGGAGGGAGGGATGGTCGGGCTGGTGTTGACCCGCTGGCCGCCGCTCCTGTACCCGCTGGCGCTAGCGGGCGCGGCCGGGGTGCTGACGATGCTGACCCTGATCAACACGGTGCTGGTGGTGATGCTCACGGGGCGGGAAAACCGCTACGGTGGCTGGCGGGAGGCCATCGGCCCCCTGCTGGCCGGGATCGCCCTGGCCTTCCTGGAGGTCGGGCTGATCGACCTCCTGCGCTACAGGCTGACCGGAACCCTGGAGGGATTCCCCGGCCTGGGGTAGTAGAGGACGGCCCGAGGGTGGGCACCGCCCACAAGGGGAACGGCCGCCCCGACCGGGGCGGCCGTCGGTGGCTCTGTGGGCCCGGCAGGATTCGAACCTGCGACCGACCGGTTATGAGCCGGCAGCTCTACCGCTGAGCTACGGGCCCGGACTGGATTGCCGGTTGCCAGACACCCAGCGCACCCCCATAGGAGGCACTCATCCGATGCCGCGCACAGAGCGGGCGGCGGGAATCGAACCCGCAACAGCAGCTTGGAAGGCTGCGGCAATACCATTTTGCAACGCCCGCAGTCGGGGCGGCCGGACTTGAACCGGCGGCCTCGCGGACCCAAACCGCGCGCTCTAGCCGGACTGAGCTACGCCCCGCCGGTTTTAAGTATACCGCCGTTATCCCACTCCGTCAAGCTCACGGCGCCCAGCTCAGCCGCTGGTCCCCCCAGTTGGGCATATCCGTCCCGAGATCCACAATCCGGCGGACGTTCTCCCCGTTCGGGTCCATCAGGTAGATGGACCAACGACCATCCTGATACGAGAGGAAGGCCAGGGCTGAGCCATCGGGAGCCCAGGCCGGCAGCGCTTCGATCCCCGGATCGTCGGTGATCTCCTGCACCCCCCCCGTGACGCTCAGGAGATACAGGTTCCAGCTCCCGGTGTGGTTGGACATATAGGCCAACAGGTCACCGCTGGGGGCCCAGTGGAGACCGATGTCCCCCTTGCTGGCGGTGAGGCGGGTGGGGGGTTGACCGTCGTCCAGGTTGTCCACGAAGACTCCGCAGGTCAACCCGTCCTCCTCACAGCCGGTCCAGGCCAGAAGCCCGCTGGGCCCCCAGGCCGGCCCCCAACCGATGGCGTGGTCCACCGGCTCCGCCGTGCCGTCGGTAGGAGCGATGTAGATGTGCCATACCCCGGCCCCATCCGGCGCGGCGTAGGCGTACCGGCCCCCATCCGGCGAGATCGTCGGCCAGGCGGCGGTCGCATCGGCCCGCAGCGTCACCGGTTGCCCACCCGGCTGGATCAGGGAGAGACCGGCGGCCAGCCGGTTGCGGTAGATCAGGCGGTCGCTCCCCCATTGCCAGCACGGCTGATCCGCCCCCGCCGCCACTCGGGTCAGCCGCCCGTCGGCGGTGAGGGAGTAGATATCGTACAGCCCGGTCTGAGGGTTGTAGGCCGGGTAGGCCAGCCGGCCCACCTGGAAACCCGGCACGGGAAGGGTGCCGGTGGTGGGAAGGGTGCCCGTGATGGGCGGGATCGGGGTCGGCGTTGCCACAGCGCAGACCTCGGCCGCCTCCGCCTGTCTCTGCTGTAACTCCGGGTCGTTCAACATCTCCAGCGCCCGGGCATACTGGGCCGCCGCCGGGCACATCTCCTCCTGCTCAAACCACAGATCGCCGTACACCACCCGGGCCTCGTACAGCCGGGAGAAGACGTCCTTGTAACCGGGAGCCAGCGCGTACAGCTCCTCGAACCGCTGGACGCACAACTGCCAATCCAGCCCCCAGTAACCCAGCGCCGTCATATACCGGTGGGCCAGCTCCCGCTCCCAGAGCGCTTCCTGGTCCAACGGACGGATCGCCAGCGCCCGGTCGAGGTAGAAGATCCCCTCCTCAAAGCGGTCCTCCTCCAGGAGGGCCATCCCGTGGTTGTAGAGGCTGGTGAAGAGCATATCCTCCACCGCCTCCGCCTCGTACTCGGGGGCGAAGCCGTGCAACTGGCCCAGGACCCGGGCGGCGGTCTCCCAGTCCCCCTGCTGGTAGGCGGCCACCCCCTCTGTGTACAGCTCGTGGGCGATGTCTTCGGCCGCCTGGGAAGTGGGGGTGGGGACGGCGGCCAACCGCGCCCGGGCCTCGTCCAGCCCCTGGACCGCCAGTGGGTGATCGGGGTCGAGTTGCAGGGCGTACTCAAATTCGGCGATCGCCAGCTCATACTCCCCCGCGTCCAGCCGGGATAGACCCCGCTGGTAGTGCTCATCGGCTATAGCGGCCCGGCGCTCCTGCCGCTCCCGCTCCCCCTCGCGGATCCCGGAGTAGCCAGCGACGCCAACGGCGATGCCTATGAGACAAAGAAAGGAAACGAGCACCAGAAGGATCACGCGCGCCCGTTGCCAGAAGGTCGGCCCCGCAGCGGGGGCCTCCTCAGCGGGGGCCGGGAGGGGGATCGTCTCTTCCGAGATCGCGGACCTCCGCCCCGGGCGGCCCCGCCGCCGTTTCATCGGCTGCGTCTCCTCAATATTCAGGCCACATCGGGGGCATAGGGAAAGAGGTTCCGGCACCTCATACCCGCAATCGGGACACCGCATAGTCTCTCCGCTTCCCAAGGCTCATGGACTGAGCTCCCGGGGGCAAGGGGCAGGCGCTCCCCTCCCTGAGAACCGGCCTTCCCGCGGGCTCCGGAGGGGAGCCCCTTCCACAGCCCCCGACCAAACCGGAGCGATTATAGCCGCTTTTGCCCATCTTGTCCAGCTAAGATGACCTCCCGCTTGCCCGTTAGAATTCGGTTAGATTGAGCCACCACCAGCCCCCCCCCCGACATTGCGCCCAGATGCAAATTCGTGTACAATGTCCCCAGAGGTTCATATGGAACGACTGGCGATCACCACCCACGCACGGAACATCGCTCAGCCCCTCAACCTTGCCCGTGAACACCACATCGGCATCGAGATCCAGGTCTATGGCTACGACCCCGATCTACTGGACGGCGATTGGCGGGATCTGGTGGCCCAGCACAAAGCGCTTCTGCGGGGCTTCGAGGGCGAGATCGCCCTCCACGGCGCATTCTATGATATGTACAGCGCCAGCATAGACCGGCAGATCGCCGCCCTCACCCGCAAGCGCTACCTCACCAACCTCCACATCGCCGCCGAGCTGGGTGCCCGCAACGTGGTGTTCCACGCCAACTACCTGCCCGCCCTTCGGCACCCCCGCTACCTACAGGACTGGACCCAGCGGCAGGTCGCCTTCTGGAGCGATCTGACCGATGAGGCCCGCCGCCTGGGCCTGGTGATCGCTCTGGAGAACATGTGGGAGCCGGAGCCATCCATAATCGCCCAGGTGCTGGAACAGGTGGGCTCCCCCCACCTGGCCGCCTGCCTGGACGTTGGGCATGTGTATCTCTACTCGGATTCCCTTCCCTTCTCCGCCTGGCTGGAGCGGCTGGGAGACCGGCTGGCCCACTGCCACATCAACAACAACCGGGGCCTTTACGATGAGCACCTACCGCTGGACGCTGAGGGCGGGATCATAGACTACCAGGTTATCCTCCCTATGCTCCGGGCATTGCCCCATCCCCCCCTCATCTCCCTGGAGATGGAGGACCTGAAGGACCTGGCGCGCAGCCTGCGCTACCTGGGGCGGTAGCGACGTCCACCACGAAACTCTGTGTCCTCTGGGCCTCCGTGGTAGGAATCGATGAAACTGCGTAAGCCCCGACAGCGAATCCCATCCAAAGCAATAGGACATACACAAATGAAACGGGCAGTCAGCATCAGCCTGGGCAGCTCCAGCCGGGATAAGCAGGTGCGCCTCACCCTGATGGGAGAGGAGATCACTATCGAGCGGATCGGCACCGATGGAGACGTGCAACGGGCCATCCAGTTGTACAACGAGCTCGACGGGAAAGTGGACGCCTTCGGAGTGGGTGGCATCGACCTGGGGTTCAACGTCGCCGGCCGGTACTACCCGCTTCACAGCGCCAAGAAACTGGTCGCCGGGGTCCGACAGACACCGGTAGTGGACGGCGGCGGGTTGAAGCACACCCTGGAACGGCGGCTGGCCTCGTTCATCGAACAGCAGATCGGCGACCAGATTCAGTCCAAGCGGGTACTCATCCCCTCCGGTGTAGACCGTTATGGGTCGGTCCTCTCCTTCGCCGAAGCAGGATACGAGCTCCTGATCGGAGACCTGGGGTTCGCCCTGGGCCTGCCCATCCCCATCCGCTCCCTTCGTTCCCTCCACCTCCTGGCCCGAGTCCTCCTGCCGGTCCTCAGCCACCTGCCTATGGACTGGCTCTATCCCACCGGCGAGAAGCAGGAGGAGATCGTCCCCAAGTTCCCCTCGTGGTACGCCTGGGCCACGGTGATCGCCGGCGACTGCCTCTACATCAAGCGGCACATGCCGGACCGGCTGGACGGGAAGGTGATCGTCACCAACACCACCACTGAGGCGGACGTGGAGCTCTTCCGGCAGCGGGGAGTCCGCTACCTGGTCACCTCCACCCCCCGCCTGGAGGGGCGCTCCTTCGGCACCAATATGATGGAAGCCGCCCTGGTAGCCCTGGCGGGCAAGGGCCGCCCGCTGACACATCGGGAACTGGAGGAGATGATGGACCGGCTGGGGATGGAGCCCTCGGTCCAACGGCTGAACGATTAGGAGGAAAGGGAATGGGCAGAGAGGACTCGCCGCTGGCGGCGGTCATCCTGGCCGGGCGTTCCCCGGAGGAAGCAGACCCGCTGGCGGCCTACAGCCTGGGCCGACCCAAGGGATTGATCCCCATCGCCGGGCGGCCGATGATCACCTACGTGATCGAAGCGCTTGCCGGTTCCCGGTATGTAGAACACATCACCATCATCGGCCTGCCC
>DQUX01000031.1 GCA_015662065.1 Anaerolineales bacterium
ACCGCCCACTATATTTTTTACATTATTTTACAGTTCAACAATCAGTTCCTTAGGAAGCTCCGTCAGGTTTTGTGCCTTACCCGCCTCGTCGATCCAGACTACGTCCTCGATGCGCACTCCGTAGCCGCGCTCGGGGTAGTACAGCCCCGGCTCGACGGTGAAGACGTGGCCAGGCTGGAGGGTGCGGGTGTTGCTGGGCACGTCGGAGAAGGCGGGCTCCTCGTGGACGGCCAGCCCCAGGCCGTGGCCAACGGAGTGGACGAATCCCTCCTCGGTCTTCGGGTCGCCGGCAATGGTGGGGTGGCCCCGTTCCTCGAAGAAGGCGCAGGCCACCTGTTGGAGCCGCCTGGCCTCCACCCCCACCTCCACCGCATCGATCACCGCCTGGACGCACTCCTTCACGTCCTGATAGACCTGCTCTACCTCCGGCGGAGCGTAGCCCAGGCAGAAGGTGCGGGTGCAATCGAAGAAGTAGCCGCCGGGGCGGCGGGGGAACAGATCGTAGACGATGGTCTGGCCCAGCCGGATGGGGTCATTGGTCCGGCCCTTGCTGTGGGGCACGCCCGCATCCCGCCCGATGGCGAAGATCACCCCCTCGGGGTCTTCCATCCGCCGTTCGGCCAGGAGCCGCAGGATGTGCTGTTTGACCCTCCCCACGGTCAGCGGGGAGCCGTCGTCGGTGACCAACGTCTCATCCTGGATCCGGTGCTGGCGGAGGAACTGGACCGTATCCTGCATCACCTCGATGGTGAGCCGGGCCACCTCCTGCATCTGGGCGATCTCCGTCGCATCTTTGGTCTCCCGGGCGACGTCGAAGAGGCCCCGCTCGACCTCCCCGCGCACGTGTACGTCGGGCAGCGTCTCGTCGAGGGCCTTGAGGAGCAGGTAGGCCTGCCCCCGGTCGGCGATGCCGTAGAAGCCCACCTCTCCGCGCACCTCCAGTTCGGCGAAGATCCGGCGGTAGAGCTCCACCGTGGCCTCCAGCCGGTCTTCCTTCTCCCGGAGGATGGAGACGAAGTCGTACTTGGCCATATTGACCAGTCGGAGGCCGGTCGCCACCGCCTCGTCCCGCTCGATGGGGGAATGAATGAAGACCGCCTCCTCTCCCCGCTTCTTGACCACGATCCCCTGGCTGACCTCCGCGCCGTTGAGCAGGTAGACCAGGGTGGGGTTGCCGTAGGTATGGCCGGCCACGACCGCTGCGTCGAGGCCGCGCTCTTCCATTAGACGGTCCAGGTCTTGTTTCATGTTGACCCAGCCCCTTTCCACGTGTGCACGTTTCCTCCGGTCCGCTAGATCCGCCGATCACGCATCACGTTCCTCCAGTCCCAATCGAGAACGAACCCATACCCGGACAGCGTAAGCGGATCTGACGGCCTCCTGTACCTCTTGCTCGTCCGGCTCTTCTTCGTACTCCTGAGAATACCGAACGCTCACCGAGCATGGGTCCAGCAGGAAGAGGTGCTCTGAAATCGCTCGGGCATCATCGCCGGCGATTTGCTTGACTTGCTTCAGCAGTTCCGGCAGGTCGTGAGTTCTGGCGAAAGGAACGCCGTGCCAGGATAGAAACCCTTTCAGATATTTTTCCGCCGCCTGCTGGCAGTGGAAACAGACAGTGTCACTCGCATACCGCTCTGCCCTCAGGTTGTTTGCCACGTTGAGCAGATCATTTTCTGCCTTGCGGAACCAGCGTTCGGCCAACGCTCGAGAGGGGTCACTGGGCACATTCATACAACACCCTCCCTTCTCGCAGCACCGAGGCCACCAGCGAGGCTGGGGCCTGCTTCCGGTAAGCCACTTCTTCCGGTGAGTAGACCACAATGTCCATCGGGCAGGGGTAGGGATCGAACAACTGCTTGATCCAGCGGCTGCGCCCTCGCGTCGGCAGCGGCGGGTCCAGTTCTATAAAGAGGTCCAGGTCGCTCTCCGGCGTTACCTCTCCCCGGGCGTAGGAACCGGACAGGATGATCCGGCGGGGGGAGAGGCGAGTCTTGATCACTTCTACGATATATTGAATCGTCTCTTCGCTGACCATCTCTCAATCCTCTGCCCCGGTTGGGCGTCCCCGATCAGGTTCGAATATCGCCGTGACCGCTCTCAGCAACTCCCGCTCCTCCTCCGGCAGCACCGTCCTTGGGTCCAGTACCAGCCGGTCCGCCTCGATGCGGGCCACCACGGGGGGGGCGCTCCCCCTGAGCGCCGCCGCCAGGCGGTCGGGATCGGCCACCGGCAGCGTCAGGAGCTTCGTCGGCAGGGTCTCCCCGGGCAGGCTCCCCCCTCCGACGGTGGAGCGACCGTCCACGATCTCGGCCCGCACCCCGGCCTGCCGCAGCCGTCGCCGCCAGCGGCGCGCCCGCCGCTCGATCTCCGAAAGCGGCGTGGCGATCATCCGCCACACCGGCACCTGCTCGGTGGCCTCATCCTTCAGGTAGTGCATCAGCGTGGCCTGCAGCCCCGCCAGGCAGAGCTTGTCGGCCCGGAGCGCCCGCGCCAGGGGGTTCCGCTTGAGAGGATCGACGAACTCGGCCTTGCCCACGATGATCCCCGCCTGCGGCCCACCCAGGAGCTTGTCGCCGCTGAAGCAGACCACCCCCGCCCCCGCCGCGACGCTCTCCTGCACCGTCGGCTCGTGGGCCAGGCCGAAGGGGGCCGTATCCAGGAGCGCTCCGCTACCCAGGTCGTCCATCACCGGCAGCCCGTGGGCCTGGCCCAACTCCACCAGTTCGGGCAACCCTACCTCGGCGGTGAAGCCGACGATGCGGAAGTTGGAGTGGTGGGCCCGGAGGATGAGAGCCGCGTCCGGCTCCTCCGCCAACGCCCGCTCGTAGTCGTACCGATGGGTCCGGTTGGTGGTGCCCACCTCGATGAGCCGCGCGCCGGATTCCCGCATCACGTCCGGCACGCGGAACCCCCCGCCGATCTCCACCAGTTGCCCCCGCGAGATCAGCACCCCCCGCCCCCGGGCCAGGCCGGTGAGGGCTAGGAGGACCGCCCCGGCGTTGTTGTTGACCACCAGGGCGGACTCGGCGCCGGTCAGCTCGCACAGCAGCCGCTCGGCGTGGACGGTCCGGTGGCCCCGCCGGCCGGCGGGCAGGTCGTACTCCAGGTTGGAGTAGCCTCGGGCGGCGGCCTCCATTGCCGCCCGGGCGGCCGCCGAGAGCGGCGCTCGCCCCAGGTTGGTGTGAATGATGACGCCGGTCGCATTGATGACTGGCCGCAGGGTCGGGGCCAGGCGATCCCTCAGGTGGGCCGCGGCCCGGGCCGCCAATGCCTCCTGGGAGGGAACCTCCCTCCCGCGCCGGACCTCCTCCCGCGCCCTCTCCAGCGTCTCCCGCACCGCCGCCACCGCCAGCCGGTGGCCGTAGAGGGGGAGGAGGTCCTGCAGCGCCGGCTCCCCCAGCAGCCGGTCCACGCTGGGCAGTTGGCGGAGTCGCTCTACCGTGCTCATCCCCCCTCCGCGCTCTATTCCACCGTGTCCAGGAAGTCCAGGAACAACGCCATCTGTCTCTCGTGCGCGCTTAGTACGTCGGGCAGACCGACGGACAGTTCCTGCCGGATGTCGGCCTTGAGGCCGGTGAAGTTACGTGCGCTGCGTGCAGGAAGCGGCGGTGGACCAGAGAGCCGAAGAGCCATACCCGGCGCGCGCCGTGCTGCTCGACCAGCGCCTGGGCGCATTTCAGGGCGGCGGCCCGGCCAGCCTGAACCTGGCGCTCCCGCTCCTCGGCCTCTCGTCGCTTCCGCTCCCGCCATGCCGCAATATATGGCTGCCACTCCTCGCGCCCTTTCACGCTCTCATTGTACCCCAAACAGGGCCGGGCGACAAGAGGAGATGCCGGTTTCGGAGGGGGCGCGCCTTTTCCGCCCCCTGCCGATTGTGGTATAATGGACTCAGAACGGGCCTGAGCCCAAGCGCTTCCCATTCGCGCGGCGGCCCGGGACATTCCGGCCTTCCCGAGGACAACCGCCGACATCTCTGGCCCTGCCGCCCGTCTTCCCGCCTCCGCCGCAGAGTGGGAACTCCTCCCGACGGATCGGGTCGGGGGATTCCAGGAGGCGTCCAATGATCGAGGTGAAGATCGCAGGCATCCAGGTCAGCTTGATGTCCCAGCATCGGGTCGTCCTGCTCAAGGAGCTGGACACCAACCGCTATCTGCCCATCTGGATCGGTCCCTACGAGGCGGAAGCGATCAACATTGAACTGCAGCGCTTCGAGGTAGGCCGCCCGCTGACCCACGACTTGCTCAAGAACACCATCGAGGCCCTGGGTGGCACCGTCCAGTACGTCGTCGTCTCCGAGTTGCGGGAGGACACCTTCTACGCCCGCATCATCATCGATGTGGACGGCCAGGAGATAGACATCGACGCCCGCCCCTCCGATGCGATGGCCCTGGCGGTCCGCGTCCGGGTGCCCATCTACGTGGCCGAGGAGGTGATGACGGAGGCCGGCATCGTGCCCGAGCGGGACCTGAGCAAGGAGGGGGTGGAGAGGGAAGAGCGCTCCGCCTTCGATGAGTTCCTGGACAGCTTGGACATAGACGACCTGCCCATCCATTAGTCAATTATGGTCACACCTGAGAAAACCGTTCCCCACAACCTGGAGGCCGAGGAGGCGGTGTTGGGGGCGCTCCTCATCGACCCGGAGGCCCTCTTCCGCGTCGCCCCCTTCCTGCGTCCCGAGGACTTCTACGTCCAGAAGAACGGCTGGATCTACCAGGCCATCCTGGACCTCCACGAGCGGCGGGAGCCGATTGATTTCGTGACCCTGCGCAACGAACTGGAGACGCGGGGGCTGCTGGAAGAGGTGGGGGGTGTGGCCTACATCGCCCAACTGATCGACACGGTGCCCACCGCCATCCACGTAGAGGCCTACGGCCACATCGTGGAGGAGGCCGCCATCCGCCGCCGCCTTATCGGCGCTGCTGGCGACATCGCCCAGTTGGCCTACCGGGAGCAGCAGGATATCAGCGAGGTGATGGACCGGGCGGAGCAGGCTCTGTTCAGTATCTCCCAGCGTCGCATCACCCGCGACCTGGCCCCCATCCAGGATGTCATCCGCCAGTACTACGACCGGATCGAGTACTTGTACGACCACCGGGACGAGCCGCTGGGAGTGCCGACGGGCTTTGTGGACCTGGACCGGTTGCTGGGGGGCCTGCAGAAGTCGGACCTGCTGATCGTGGCTGCCCGGCCGGGGGTCGGCAAGACCTCCCTCTGTCTCTCCTTCGCCCGCAACGCCGCCCGGCTGGGCAAGCACGTGGCCATCTTCAGCCTGGAGATGTCCGCCGAGCAGGTGGTGCAACGGCTGGTCTCCGCCGAGACCGGCATCGACGCCCAGCGGCTCCGCCTGGGCCAGTTGGAGGAGGACGAGTGGCCGCTTTTCGTCCAGGCTACCGGAGTGCTCTCCGACCTGCCCATCTTCATCGACGATACCCCGTCCATCACCGCCCTCCAACTGCGCACCAAGGCCCGCCGGATCCATGCCGAGTACGGGCTCGACCTGATCTTGGTGGACTATCTGCAACTGATGACCGGCGACGTGCGGGTGGAGAACCGGGTGCAGGAGGTCTCCTATATCTCCCGCATGCTCAAGGGGCTGGCCCGGGAACTGGACGTGCCGCTGGTGGCCGCCTCCCAGCTCTCCCGCGCCGTGGAGCAGCGGACGGATAAGCGGCCGGTGCTCTCCGATCTGCGCGAAAGCGGATCGCTCGAGCAGGACGCGGATGTGGTGATGTTCATCTACCGGGAGGAGATGTACAAGCCGGAGACTGAGCGGCAGCATATCGCCGACATCATCATCGCCAAGCACCGCAACGGCCCCACCGGTGTGGTGCAGCTCTTCTTCCGCCGGCAACTGGCCCAGTTCCTGGATGCGGAGACGCGAATTCAGCCAGTGGAGTTCTCCTGACGTTGCCAACTATGCGAGCCTTTTCTGGTTTTCCCACCAAGATGCGCGTCGTCCGGCTCCCGGAGACGCTGTTCACCGACCTCCTGCCGGTGGTGGACGACCTGGACGAACTCAAGCTCACCCTCCACGTCCTCTACCGGCTGACCCAGCAGCAGGGCCGGGTGCGGTACGTGCGCCACCAGGACCTGCTGACCGACCGGCTCCTGCTGGATGGTCTGAGCCGGCCGACGGGGGCGACGCTGGAGGCGGCGCTGGACCGGGCGGTGGAGCGGGGAACGCTGTTGCGGGCCGAGGTGGAACCTCGGGGCGGGCCTCCGCGCCCGCCCGAAGGGCCGGCCCCAACGGAGACGATCTACTTCGCCAACACCCCTCGCGGGCGGGCCGCACTGGAGGCGATCCGGCGCGGCGAGCCGTTGTCGGAGGCAACCCCGGTTCCTCGTTTCAACATCTTCGTCCTCTACGAGGAGAACATTGGCCCCCTCACCCCCCTCATCGCCGAGGAGCTGAAGGAGGCGGAGGAACTCTACCCCGCCGACTGGATCCAGGCGGCCTTCCGCGAGGCGGTCGCCCTCAATAAGCGCAGTTGGAAATACATCCGCGCCATCCTGGAGCGGTGGCGCAGTGAGGGGAGAAAGGATGAAACGGCTCGGCGAGATCGAGAGGGAGATAGCCGTCGCTACATCGAGGGAGAGTACGGCGAGTTCATCGAACACTGACGACCGGGAGACCGGTGGGGAGATTTGCCCCCACTGCAAAGGGCTGGGCTACGTCCGCGCCGACGTGCCCGTGGGCCACCCCGACTTCGGCCGGCTCCTCCCCTGCACCTGCCGCCTGGCGGAGATGAGCCGGCGCCGCCTCGCCCACCTGCGGGCCATCAGCAACCTGGAGACGCTGAAGGACATGACCTTCGACACCTTCGTGCCGGAGGTGCACGGTCTCCCACCGGAGAAGGCAGAAAGCCTCCGACAGGCGTATGAGGCGGCCCGCGGCTACGCCGAGAACCCCTCCGGCTGGCTGCTCCTCAAAGGGGGCTATGGCTGCGGCAAGACCCATCTGGCCGCCGCCATCGCCAACCGTTGCATCGAGCGAGGTCAGCCGGTCCTCTTCATCACCGTCCCCGATCTCCTCGATCACCTCCGGGCGACCTTCGCCCCCAGCAGCCCCACCGGCTACGACGAGCGGTTTGAGGAGGTGCGCGCCGCCCCCCTGCTGATCCTGGACGATCTCGGGACGGAAGCCCCCACCCCCTGGGCCCAGGAAAAGCTCTTCCAGATCCTCAACTACCGCTACGTCGCCCAACTGCCCACCGTCATCACCACCAACCACGAACTGGAGGAGATCCCTCTGCGAATCCGCTCCCGGCTGGCGGACCCCGCCGTCACGCGGGTCGTGGCGATCCTGACCCCCGACTACCGGCAGGCCGTCCCCGCCGACCATTCCGACCTGAGCAGCCTCTTCCTGCACACCGATCAGACCTTCGAGAGCTTCGACCTGCGGAAGGGGGAGCTGCCCAAAGAGAAGGTGGAGAACCTGCAGCGGGCGTTGGAGATCGCCCGGGATTTCGCCGCGGACCCCGAGGGCTGGCTGGCCCTCACTGGCCCCCACGGCTGCGGCAAGACCCACCTGGCCGCCGCCGTCGCCAACTACCGCGTTCGGCAGGGGTATCCGGCCCTCTTCGTGGTGGTGCCGGACCTGCTGGACCACCTGCGGGCCACCTTCAGCCCCCAGAGCGTGATCCCCTTCGACAAACGGTTCGAGGAGGTGCGGCGGGCTCCCCTCCTGATCCTGGACGACCTGGGGACCGAATCCGCCACCCCCTGGGCGCGGGAAAAGCTATACCAGATCTTCGACTACCGGTACAACGCCCGGCTGCCGACGGTCATCACCACCGCTACACCCATCGAGGAGCTCGACCCCCGGCTGGCGACCCGGATGCTGGATGCAGGCCGCTGCACCCTCTTTGCCATCCTGGCCTCTGCCTACCGGGGCGGCCCCCGGCGGCGTAAGAAGAGAAGGCGGGGCTAAAGGAGAGGCGGATTATGGACAATGTCGGAGAGAACTCGTGGCGCAAGACCTTCTGGCAGTCTCCCTCTTGAGTGTTGCTGGAGAATGGGGTATCCTAGTCGCCCGCCAGAACTCTCCGGGTTCCCCCCACGCGTGCGGGCGGACGTTGACTTGCCGGTGTGGGCGGCTATAATTTGAGCATCCGGAGGCCGGGCGGGAAGGTGGACCACCGCCTGGTTCTTCCGGTTTCAAGAAAAGCACAGGCGCTTTCTCGCGACTTGACAGGAGAATGAAGAATGAGGGTGATCGACCTGCGCAGCGACACGGTGACCCACCCGACCCCGGAGATGCGGGAGGCGATGTACCGGGCGGAGGTGGGGGACGACGTCTTCAGGGAGGACCCCACTGTCAACCGGCTGGAGGAGATGGCTGCGGAGCGGTTAGGAAGGGAGGCGGGACTGTTCGTCGCCAGCGGCACGATGGGGAACCTGGTGGCGCTCCTCACCCACTGCGGACGAGGGGATGAGGCCATCGTGGGGGACCGGAGCCACACCTTTCTCTTCGAGCAGGGCGGGATGGCGGCGCTGGGCGGCATCACCCCTCGGCCCGTCCCCAACCAGCCCGACGGAACCCTCCGCCTGACGGACATCGAGGAGGCGATCCGGGAGGACAACGTCCACTTCCCCCGTACCCGGTTGGTCTGCCTGGAAAACACTCACAATATGTGCAACGGCACGCCGCTGACACCAGAGTACACCGCGCAGGTGGCCCGGCTGGCCCACGCCCGCGGCCTGCGGGTCCATCTGGACGGGGCGCGGATCTTCAACGCGGCGGCGGCGTTAGGGGTGGACGTGCGGGAATTGGTGCAGGAGGTGGACTCGGTGATGTTCTGCCTCTCCAAGGGGCTGTGCGCGCCGGTGGGATCGCTCCTCTGCGGCGACACCGACTTCATCGCCGGGGCACGGCGGGCGCGGAAGGTCGTGGGAGGCGGAATGCGACAGGCGGGGGTCCTGGCGGCGGCAGGGATCGTCGCCCTGGAGCGGATGACCGACCGGCTGGCGGAGGACCACGCGCGGGCCAGGCGACTGGCGGAGGGACTGGCCCAGATCTCAGGGGTGGAGGTCGCTCCGGTGAGCACCAACATCCTCTACTTCTCGATCACCGATGAGGTAGGCAGGACGCCGGAGGAGCTCGTAGACGGACTGATGGAGCGGGGGGTGTTGCTGCTGGGGCGGGAGAACGGTCGCTTCCGGGCGGTGACCCATTACTGGATCACGGATGAGGACATCGACCGGGTTCTTCGGGCGATGGAAGAGGTCCTCGCTTGAGAGAGCACGGGTCGTGAACACGCCACCCATCATCCAGGTCCTCTCCCCCGAGGTCGCCGAACGGATCGGAGCCGGCGAGGTGGTGGAACGGCCCGCCTCGGTGGTGAAGGAGCTGATCGAGAACAGCCTGGACGCCGGAGCCACCGCCGTCAGCGTGGAGGTCCGGGATGGGGGCCTCTCCCTTATCCGCGTCTCCGACGACGGCTGCGGGATGTCCCGCGCCGACGCCCCCCGCGCCCTGGAGCGGTTCGCCACCAGCAAGATCCACTCCCTGGAGGACCTGGAGGCCATCGTCACCCTGGGCTTCCGCGGTGAGGCTCTCTCCTCTATCGCCGCCGTCGCCCGATTGGAGATCCTCACCCGCGCCCAAGAGGAGCTGGAGGGGACCCGGCTCCGGGCCGAGGGGGGGGAGGTCGCGGTCGATCCGGCGGCCAGCCCCGTGGGTACCAGCGTCACCGTGCGCGATCTCTTCTACAACGCCCCCGCCCGCCGCAAGTTCCTCAAGTCCCCGATGCGGGAGGGGGAGTTGGTTCGCCAGATGGTGGTTCGCTACTCCCTGGCCTACCCCGCCGTCGCCTTCCGGCTGGTGGTCAACGGGCGGGAGAGGTACGTAGCGCCGCCAGCCACTCCCCTGGAGCGGGTTGGCACTGCGCTGGGGCGGGAGGTGGCGGCGGAGATGGTGGAGATGGCCTGGGAGGCGGCCGACCTGCGCATCTGGGGTTACGTCAGTCGGCCCACCGTCGGGCGGCGGGACCGGCGGGGTCAGTTTTTCTTCATCAACGGAAGGCCGGTCCGCTCGGGTCTCCTGGCGGTGATGTTGGAGCGGCCTTATGGAGGGCGGCTGCCCCCCGAGCGCCGTCCCTTAGCGGTGGTCCACATCCGGCTGGACCCCCATCTGGTGGATGTCAATGTCCATCCGCGCAAGGCGGAGGTGCGGTTGAGCCAGGAGCGGTCGGTCTACGGGGCGGTGACCCGGGCGGTGGAGGCGGCGCTGGCTCCCTATCCCCGCCGCGAGGAGGCCTTCCCTGCGCTGGAGTGGCCCTTCGCCGAGGTCCCGGTGGAACCGGAGGCGGTGCGGGAGGGCCGGGCGGAGTACATCGCCGGGCGGCTGGAGCCGATGGGACAGTTGAACAACGCCTACATCGTGGCCCGGGGGCGGGAGGGGCTGGTGGTGGTGGATCAGCACGGGGCGCACGAGCAGGTGCTCTTCGAGCGGTTGCTGGGTGGGGAGGGGGGCTGCCCCTTGAGCCCGCCAGCGCGGATCGAGCTGACGGCGCGGGAAGCGGAGTTGCTGGGGCCTTACTCAACGGCGCTGGCCGACCTGGGGATGGAGGTGGAGTCTTTCGGGGGGCGCGCCTTCCTGATCCGCAGCCTCCCGGCCCCGCTGGCGGGAGGCGACCCGAGGGCGCTTCTGGAGGCGGTGCTGGAGGAACTTCCCGCCTGTCGGCGGTTGGAGCCGGAGGGAGTACGGGAGCGGCTGGCGATGAAGATGGCCTGCACGGCGGCGGTCAAAGCGGGGGACGTTCTGACCACCGAGCAAATGCAGGCCCTGCTGGACGAGTTGACCACCGCCTGGTCCCCCGCCACCTGTCCCCATGGCCGCCCCGCCTTCGTGCTGTTGACCGTCGAGGAGCTGGAGCGGCGGTTTATGCGGCGGTAGGCCGTCCACGAATTGGCCTCGCAGGCTCCCGTCACCCACGTGTATACCCGCCATTTGTGTGTTCGCGGCTGATTCGTGGACGGCTACGACCAAATCACCCCACGCAGAGAAAGAGGCCCAGCCGCCTCAGGCAGCCGGGCCTCCTCTATCCGTCAATTCAATCCGTGTCTTATCTGCGTCCTAATACTTCCTCACCACCGCCCGGTACGCCGTCGGCTGGCGGCACTGGAGGATCTGGGATTCCTCCCGTACCCGCCGCACCTCATCCAGATCGATCTTCGCCACCGCGTACCCCTCGATGGGCTCGTCCACCGTCGCGCGGATGCGCCCCCGGGGGCCGATGATGGCGCTCTGCCCGAAGAAGGTGTAAGAAGGCTCCGCCCCCACCCGGTTGGCCGCCGCCACGAAGACGCCGTTCTCGTAGGCCCGGGCCAACAGGTAGGTCCGCCACTCTGCCAGGTGGGGCTCCTCCCAATCGGCCAGCACCGCCAACACCTCCGCCCCCTCCAGCACCAGGCTCCGCGCCACCTCCGGGAAGGTCAGGTCCCACCCGATCATCAGACCCACCGTCCCGAAGTCGGTCTCAAAGGGGAGGATGCGGAAGCCGGCGCGGAAGGCCATCCGCTCTTCGCCGCGCAGGTGGACCTTGTGGTACTGGCCGGTGACCTCCCCATCCGGCCCCACCAGCACGGCAGAATTGTAGACAATGCTCTCCACCTTCTCTTTCGTCGCCATCCCGAAGGCCACGTGGACGCCATACTCGGCCGCCCGCTGGCCGATGATGTTGACCGCCGGGCCGGGCACCAACTGGGCCATCTGGGGAAAGCGGGGTCCCGCCTCGTAGCCGGTGGTCGCCAGCTCGGGGAAGATGATCAGGTCCACCGGTTGCTCGGTGGCGATCCGGCGGATGGACTCCCCCATCTTGATCAGGTTCTCCTCCATCTTCCCCAACTGAGGCTCCATCTGCACGACGGCTACCGTGA
>DQUX01000264.1 GCA_015662065.1 Anaerolineales bacterium
ATGACCTTCTCGTGCTCGGTCTTCTCCTGGATCGGCCTATGCATGGTTATGAGATCAGCCAGACCATTCGGGCCGAGGGGGTGACGACCTGGTTTAACATCAGCACTCCTGCCGTCTATTATTCCCTCAACAAGCTCCGCCGGCTGAGTTTCATCTCGGAGACCCGCGCCCGGGGTGGCGGGGCGGAGAAGAGTGTCTACCACCTGACGGAACGGGGGCGGGAGGCGTTCTTTGGCGGGATGGAGTCGGTGCTGGCCTCCGAGGAGCCGGTCCGCTTTGAGTACGACCTGGGGATCTTCCTGCTCAACAAGCTTCCCCAGGGGCGGGCGTTGAGTTTGCTGGAGAAGCGACAGGGATTCCTGCGGCGCTGGAGGGCTACCCTGGATGAGGCGTTGGAGCGGGAGAGAACGGCGGGGGAGCCGTTGCGAGTGGCGATCCTCGAGCACGCCGCCGCCTGTGCGCGGATGGAGACGGACTGGCTCGCCGGCATCATTCGCCAGTTGCGGGGTGAGGAGGTGGGCGCCGGGGAATACCGGGGCCTGATGATCCTCACCGGCGATCTACACGATTTCCACCTGCCGGACCTGATCAAGCTGATCGTCTCCGGCAAGCACAGTGGCACCCTCACCGTGACCGATGGCACCTCTACCCGCACCCTGAGTTTCCACGAGGGCCGACCCGTCTGCGCCACCTCCCGTCGGCCCGATGGCGAGGTCCGCGATCCCCAGCAGGTGATGAACGACATCTACGACCTCTTCCGCTGGCAGGAGGGGACCTTCGTCTTCGATCAGCGCCTGGGGCCGCAGGAGGGCTGCCTGGTGCTGCGCGTCAGCGCGGAGAACCTGATCCTGGCGGGAGCCCGTTGGGTGGATAACTGGACCACGATCCAGCGGGCTGTCCCTTCCCAAGACGCCGTCTTCGAGCGGCGGGAGGGGAGGGTGTGTCCAGAAGACCTGGACTTGACCGACGAGGAGTGCCAGGTGCTGGAGGCGCTGGACGGGCTGCGGGACGTCACCGACGTAGCCCGGGAGTGCGGCCTCACCGAGTTTGAGACCAGCAAGATCCTCTACGGCCTCCACGCCGTCGGCCTGGTTCAGCCCGGCGATCTGGATAAGATCCGATTGCGCCGCCTGTTCCGCGAGTTCGCCGAGCTTATGTGCCGGGGGACCCGCCCCTATCGGGCGGCCCCCAACGATCTCTCCTGCGAGATCGAGATCAACCAACGCTGCGCTGATCTCCCGGTCCGATTTGTGGCCAGCCGGATCGAGGATCACACCGACCCGGGCCTGCGCACGGAGGAGCTGGCCCAGGTCTACCGTACCTTTCTAAAGATCCAGATCGCCGTGGTGCGGGGGCGGTTCGGGGAGGAGGTGGCCGACAAGCTCCTCCGGCAGGTTTGGGCCCAGATCAGCCCCGGCTTGCGGGAGGTGCTGGAGCGATACGAGTTGGTGTGAGGCCTCACCGCCCTACACCCACCGTCACCGCGCCCCCCTCCTTCCCTGCCCTGCCTCTCCCCACCGAGCGGGGCGACCTGTTCGCTGGCTCGGGGGCCTGCGGCGTGTGTAGCACCGGGCTTGTCGACGGGGCCGGCAACGGTGTCTCCATCGACACCGCCTGGCGTTCGACGATGATGGCCAATGCTGCCCGCTATTCCAACACCGGTTCGTCGGTGGCGTACCGTTGGGCGGAGAACCTGGGCCGATGGGGCGGTTCGGAAGTGGCCCGTTTCCTCGAGTTCTACAGCGCGGTGCCCAACCTGCCTGTCGTCGTCGCCCGGGGGTCGGCCGTCGTCACACCGTAACTCATAGGACTTGCCCGATCCTGTCCATTCTCGCCAGAGAGGCTTTGTGAATTGGCCCGGCGGGGTGGATGGGGTTGCGGTGGCCCGGAGGTCAAGATGTCCTCTAATCACAAGGCGATCGCCCTCTTGACGGCGGCCTGGCTGCTCCTCCTGGCCGCCCGCTGCGGCAGGGACATGCCGCCGGAGCAGTTGGTCGAGGTGCACTGTACTCGCTGCCACACCCTGGCCCCCATTGAGGTGGCCCGGAAGACGGTTGAGGAGTGGGAGGTCACCGTCTATCGGATGATCAGGAGGGGGGCGAGGCTCGATGAAGAGGAGGCGCGGGCGGTGATCGAATATCTGGGCGAGGCATACGGGGCGGAAGGGCCTTGGGAGCATCCCTAGTCCGGTTTGACTTTTTTCGGGGGTGGAGTACAATCGGGCAATGTAGATCGGCCGAGTATTGCAACAGGTGGAGGATCAAGGACTGCGCGGCGGACTTTCCGCAAAGGAGGAGGTATGAGTTGAGTGCATAGTTCCCCCATATGTGTTCTCACAGACTCTTGTCCCCGACCAAGCAAGGAGGTATGCCAATGACAGGAGAGCGCCTGGATCCTCTGACACTCCCCTCAACCGGGGGAGAGACGCTGGACCTGATGGCTGCCCTGGCACGTCGAGGGGTCTCACGACGGGACTTCTTGAAATTCTGCACCATTATGGCCGGCGTGCTGGCCCTCCCGGGCAGCAAGGCATCCCGCCTAGCCTCCGCTCTGGAGAGCGCCCCTCGAACCCCGGTCGTCTGGCTGGAGTTCCAGGACTGCGCCGGATGTACCGAATCCTTCCTGCGAGCCTCCCGCCCCACCGTCGCCGAGATCGTGCTGGACGTCCTCTCGGTGGACTATCACGAGACGATTATGGCCGCGGCGGGCAAGCAGGCCGAGGAGGCGAAGGCGGCCACCGTCGAGGCGGGGGGGCACCTGGTGATCGTGGAAGGCTCCATTCCGCTGAAGGACAACGGCATCTACTGCTGTATCGGTGGGCGCACAGCGCTGGATATCCTCCGGGAGGCGACGCGCAACGCCACCGCTGTCATCGCCGTGGGCAACTGCGCCACCTTTGGCGGCATCCCCGCTGCCAACCCCAACCCCACCAGCGCCGTCGGCGTGGACCGGCTGGTTGAGCATATCCCGGTAGTCAACCTGCCGGGGTGCCCCCTCAACGTCGTCAATCTGACGGCGACGGTGGTCCACTACCTCACCTTCGGCACCCTGCCGGCGATGGACAGTCTGCACCGCCCCCTCTTCGCCTTCGGCAAACGCATCCACGATAACTGCGAGCGCCGCGCCCACTTCGATGCCGGTCAGTTCGTCGAAGCGTGGGGGGATGAGGGCCACCGTCTGGGTTGGTGCCTCTACAAGATGGGCTGCAAGGGGCCGGAGACCTACCACAACTGTCCCACCGTGCGTTACAACGATGGCACCAGTTGGCCGGTGATGGCCGGCCACGGCTGCATCGGCTGCTCCGAGCCCCGCTTCTGGGATACGATGACTCCCTTCTACAAGCGGCTGCCGGAGGTGCCGGGCTTCGGTGTCGAGGCGACGGTGGACAAGCTCGGCCTGGTCGCGGTAGCGGCTACCGCCGCCGGCGTGGCCGCCCACGCCATCGGAAGCGCCGTGCGGAAGAAGGCCGCCGCGCCGACCGAGGCGTCGCAGGAGCAGGAGGAATAAGGAGGCAGAAATGGCCAAGATCGCCATTGATCCCGTCACCCGTATCGAAGGCCACCTGCGCATCGAGGTGGAGGTCCAGGACGGTCAGGTGACCAACGCCTGGAGCGGCAGCACGATGTTCCGGGGCATCGAGACCATCCTGCGAGGCCGTGACCCCCGGGACGCCTGGGCCTTCGTCCAGCGCATATGAGGGGTTTGAACGACGGTGCATGCCGTCTGCTCCGTGCGAGCAGTAGAAGATGCCCTCGGGATTCAGATCCCTCCCAATGCCCGTTTGATCCGCAACATCATTGAAGGTATCCAGTACGTTCACGACCACGTGATCCACTTCTACCACCTCCACGCGCTGGACTGGGTGGATATCGTCAGCGCCCTGGAGGCCGACCCCGCCGGTACGGCCCAACTGGCCCAATCCATCTCCGACTGGCCCAAGTCCAGCACCGCCTACTTCAAAGGGGTGCAGGACCGTTTGAAGGCGTTCGTGGAGAGTGGTCAGCTTGGCCCCTTCGCCAACGGGTACTGGGGCCACCCCGCCTACGCCCTGCCCCCAGAGGCCAACCTGATGGCGGTGGCCCACTATCTGGAGGCGTTGGACTGGCAGCGGGAGGTCATCAAGGCCCACGCCATCCTGGGGGCTAAGAACCCCCACCTGCAGACCTATCTGGTGGGCGGGATGGCCTGCCCGGTGGACCTCAACAGCCAGGCGGCGCTCAACGCCGACTCCATCGCCTTCCTGAAGGGGCTCTTCGCCAAAGCGGAAGCGTTCGTCAAGCAGGTCTACCTGCCGGACGTTCTGGCGGTGGCCCCCTTCTATCTGGAATGGGCCGGGCTGGGCGAGGGGCTGGGCAACTTCCTGGCCTACGGGGAGTTCCCGCTCACCGACTCTCAGTCCAGTGACGACCCCGGCGTTCTCTTCCTCCCTCGGGGCATCATCCTGGGCCGCGATCTGACCACCGTCCATCCGATGGACCACCGCAAGGTCGCTGAGTACGTCACCCATTCCTGGTTCGCCTACGACGACGAGAGCCAGTCTAAGCATCCGTGGGAGGGGGTGACGGAGCCCAACTACACCGGGCCGGAGCCGCCCTACGATTTCCTCAACACGGATGGGAAGTACTCCTGGATCAAGGCCCCCCGCTATGAGGATAAGCCTATGGAGGTGGGGCCGCTGGCCCGCATGCTGGTGGCCTACGGTTCCGGCCACGAACGGGTGCAGTACTGGGTGAACGCTGCCCTGGAGACCCTGGGCGTGGGGCCGGAGGCGCTCTTCTCCACCCTGGGCCGCACCGCTGCCCGCTGCATCGAGACGGTGGTCATCGCCGAGCAGTTGGTCTCCTGGACCGATGAGCTGGCGGTGAACGTCGGCAGCGGCGACCTGCGCATCCACGAGTTGGACCACTGGGACCCTGCCACCTGGCCTGCCGAGGCGCAGGGATGGGGCTGGATGGAAGCGCCCCGAGGGGCGCTGGCCCACTGGGTGCACATCAAACACGGCCAGATCGAGAACTACCAATGCGTGGTGCCCTCGACCTGGAACGCTTCGCCCCGGGATGCCAAGGGCCAGATGGGGGCCTATGAAGCCTCCCTGATCGGCACGCCGGTAGCCGACCCCGAGAAACCGCTGGAGGTGCTGCGCACAATCCACTCCTTTGACCCGTGTATGGCCTGCGCGGTGCATATCCTGGAGCCGGGCGGGCGCGAGGTCGTCCGCATCCAGGTTGTCTAGGGGAGGTGGGAGATGCACGAACGGGCATATGTGTGGGAACTGCCGGTGCGCGTCTTCCATTGGGTTCACGTCGTCAGTATCGCCGTGTTGGCCATCACAGGCTACTACATCGGCAACCCCTTCCTCGTGGTCCCCAGGGACCCGGTCCAGACGTACGTGATGGGCTGGGTGCGCTACGTCCACTTCATTTCCGCCTTCGCCTTCGGCCTGGGCTTCCTGGTGCGGGTCTACTGGTTCTTCGTCGGCAACCCCTACTCCAGTTGGCGAGACTGGATCCCGGCCAGCCGCGAGCGGTGGGGCTTCTTCTGGAAGCAGCTCAAGTACTACGTCTTCCTGGAGCGGGGGCGCCCCCATTATATGGGGCATAACCCGGTGGCCGGGCTGAGTTACGCCGGCCTGGGGCTGATGATCCTGGTTCAGGGGATCACCGGCTTCGCCCTCTACGCCGAGCCCTACACGGGCGGCTTCTGGCGGGTCGGTTTTGGCTGGCTCCTCACCCTCTTCGGCAACCAGACCCTGCGGATGACCCACCACGTCCTGATGTGGCTCTTCGGCCTCTTCTTCATCGTGCACCTCTACATGGCGGTGCTGGCAGACGTCGAGGAGCGGGACGGAGCGATCACCGGGATCATCAGCGGCGTCAAGTTCGACCGCGCATCCTAGTAAAGGGGATCGGCTGTGGTAGCAGGGGCGCAGCCTCGCTGCGCCCCTGCCTATTTGGAAACGGCAAATGGGAAAGACGTTGATCCTGGGTGTGGGCAATATCCTCCTCTCCGACGACGGCGTGGGGGTCCACGTGGTCCGACGCCTGGAGGAGGTGGCAGAATTCCCAGAGACGGTCCAGGTGTTGGATGGAGGGACGAAGGGCCTGGACCTCCTCCACTACCTCGAGGGGGTCTCCCACCTGATCATTATAGACGCAGTGGAGATAGGGGAATCCCCCGGGACATTGGCCCGCCTGGAGGGCGACCAGGTGCCGGCCTATCTCTCCCTCAAGATGTCCCCCCACGAGATCGGCCTGCCGGATATGCTGTTTGCGGCCAAGCTGCGGGACCTCTACCCTGAGGAAGTGGTGGTCTGGGGGGTGCAGCCGGCCACGACGGAGGTGGGGCTGGCTCTCTCGGAGCCGGTGGCGGCCCGGGTGGACGTGCTGGTGGAGAGGGTTCTGGAGGAGCTGGCCGGGTGGGGGATCCCCGTGGTCAGGATATATCCTCCAGGGTGAGCAGGCCCTTTCGCAGGGCGTACACCACCGCCTCGGTCCGCGAACCGACCCCCAGCTTGCCAAAGATATTGCTGAGATGGACCTGGACCGTGCGGATGCTGATGACCAGTTCGCTGGCGATCTCCCGGTTGGTTATTCCTCGCGCAGCCAGCTTCAGGACCTCCATCTCCCGCTCGGTGAGCTGATCGAGGGGGGCTTCCCCGGCCTTATCGGTCCGCCGGGCGAAGTAGTTGATGACCTTGCGGGCGATGGCCGGATGGAGCACCGACTCGCCGGCATACACCGCCCGGATGGCCTCGACCAGATCGGTTGTGGAGACGTCCTTCAATAAGTAACCTGCTGCGCCCGCCTCCAGGAGGGCGAAGACGTACTGGTCGTGGTCGTAGGCCGTGAGCGCCAGCACGGCTGTGGAAGGGCTGATGGCCTTGATCTGCCGGGTGGCCTCAATGCCGTTCAGCTTGGGCATGGCGACATCCATGACGACGACCTCAGGATGGTGCTCAGCGGTCAGCCGCACGGCCTCTACGCCGTCCCCCGCCTCGGCCACTATCTCCAGGTCGTCTTCCCGTTGCAGCAGTTCCCGGGTGCCCTCCCGCACCAGAACGTGATCCTCCGCTAGTATGATTCTGATTCTCCCCATAGCCTCTCTCCTTGTTCCCCCGACTGAGCCCCGGTGGATTATACGGCACTTGCCGGGGCGAAGCAAATCTGCTTTCCTGCCGGATGTCCATAGGTAAAACGGCGTATTCTGTCGCTAGGCAAATCGCCCGGTTGTCGGCCCGCTGTGATTTGCGGTAACTATCTATGCCCATTGGGAGATTTGGACGATGGCGGGGGCCGGGGGCGTAGGTCTTTTTCGCAGGTGATAATAGGGGGGTTGGCTGATGACAACGGCCGCCGCAGAGGGTATACTGTAGTCAGATCGGGGAGAGTCTGTAGTTGGATTGGGGGGCGGAGGGATGGAATGTGCAGAGGACATCGCCGCCCCGGAGTGGTGAATCGGCAGATCTATCAGGTCTCAAAAGGAGGAAATGATGACAGGGATGGATGCGGTCATCGCATTGGTGGTCGGAGTCGTCGTGGTGCTTTTCGTGCCCGCCCTGGTCTGGTCCACGGTCATCGCCGGGCTGTACCGAGCGGTGCGGGATAGGCTCCGGGGGAGCCTGAAGGCGATCGCGCGGAAGGAGGCGAGGCCGTCCGTGCGGGCGGGCTAGTTCCGGCGTTGCGGGCAGCGCCGAGGGATGGACGCCGGTCGGCGGCGACACCTTCGGCCTACAATATGGTGCCACAGGTGGGCGCAGTTATAGGGTCGCTCCACCGCTCTCGGAAGGGGAACATAACGTATCCGGCAGCGGCCCGTATGATACTGCGCCCGCGCCTTGAATCGGCTGAGGGCATCCCGACGTGGTATGGATGACCGCGCCGCTGTGAAAGGGCACATCGCGATGGGCCCCAACGGCGGCGCGGGGTTGTCTTGCTGCCCGTTCCGCAATTTGGTGCCTCATACCATACATCATACTGAGGAGGATACCGCCAATGACAGATAGAATCGTCATTGATCCCCTGACCCGCATCGAAGGACACCTCAAAATCGAAGTCGTGGTGGAGGACGGTCGGGTCAAGGAGGCCCGCAGCTCGGGGATGCTCTTCCGGGGCCTTGAGTTGATCCTGCAAGGCCGCGACCCCCGGGATGCCCAGCGCATCACCCAGCGCATCTGCGGCGTCTGTCCTACGACGCACTCCCTGGCCTCGGCCCTGGCCCTCGATGCTGCCTTCGGCATCGCCGCCGACATCCCCGCCAACGGCCGCATCATACGGAATCTGATCCAGGGGGCCAACTACATCCAGTCCCACATTCTGCACTTCTACCACCTGGCCGCCCTGGACTACGTGGATGTGGCCGCCGTGGCGGACTACCACGGAAGCGATCCCGTCCTGAACTCGGTGAAGGATTTCATCGAGCGGGGGGTGCTGGCCCCCTTTGTGCCTCGCTATGAGGGGGATTATCGCCTTTCGCCCGAGGTGAACCGGGCGGCCGTGGCCCACTACGTCCAGGCTCTGGATATGCGCCGCCTGGCTCACGAGATGCTGGCGGTTTTCGGTGGCAAGATGCCCCACAATATGGCCGTGGTGCCCGGCGGGGTGACCGAGGTGGTCACGGAGGACAAGGTCGTCAGTTTCTACTGGAAGCTGCAGACCCTGCGCCGCTTCATCGACAACGTCTACATCCCCGACGTCCTGGCCGTGGCCGAGGCCTATGCCGACTACTTCGAGATCGGCGCTGGATGCGGAAACTACCTGGCCTACGGCGGCCTGGACCTGGATAGCCACCCCGATCTGACGCAGCGGCAGCGGTTCCTGACTCGGGGCACCACGTCGGCTGTCGATCTCACCCCTCGTCCTCTCGACCCGGAGCGGATCCGGGAGGACGTGGGCCACAGCCGGTACCGCTCTGGCTCCGGCCTCCATCCCTCGCAGGGGCAGACCGAGCCGGAACCCCACAAAGAGGGCGGTTACTCCTGGATCAAGGCCCCCCGCTACGACGGCCAGGTGTATGAGGTGGGACCCCTGGCCCGCATCCTGGTGGCCTACGCCCAGGGGATGCCGCAGGTGCGGGAGCTGGTGGACGGCGTCCTGGCTCACTTTGGGGCTTCGCCAACGGCCCTCTTCTCCGTCCTGGGGCGCCACGCCGCGCGGGCCCTGGAGACCAAGCTGGTGGCCGACGCTATGGCCGAATGGGTGTTGGAGCTTCGGCCAGGCGAGCCGGTCTGCGCCGAGTACACCCTGCCCCAGGAAGGGGAGGGGATGGGGCTGTGGGAAGCGCCCCGGGGGGCGCTGGGCCACTGGATCAGCATCAAAGACGGCGTCATCGCCAACTACCAGTGCGTTGTGCCCACCACCTGGAACTGCTCACCCCGCGACGACCAGGGACGGCCGGGGCCGGTGGAGCAGGCGCTGGAAGGGACCGAGGTCAGGGATAAGGAGAACCCCTTTGAGCTGGTGCGCATTGTGCGCTCCTTCGACCCCTGCATTGCCTGCGCCGTCCACCTGGTCACCCCCAGGGGGACCGAACTGGCGCGATTCCGGGTGGGCTAGGGTCGTGGAATAGGTGGGGATGGTCGACGGTAACCGGCTCGCCGACGCAGCCAACCGATCCCCCATCCTGGTCCTGGGGGTGGGCAACATCCTGCTCCGGGACGAGGGAGTGGGCGTGCGGGTGATCGAGGCGCTGCGGGAGATGCCGCTGCCGGAGGGGGTGGAACTGCTCGACGGTGGCACCGCCGCCCTGGACCTGGTCCACTTCCTGGCCGGACGCCGCAAGCTGATCGTGGTGGACGCGGTGCAGGCCGGGCAGGAGCCGGGCGCGGTGTTCCGCTTCACCCCCGACGATCTCTCTTGGGGTGGGGGGGAGGGGCTCTCCCTCCACCAGATGGGTCTGCTGGACGGTCTGGCTATGGCCGATCTGTTGGCCGATGGCCCCCCTCGGGAGGTGGTCGTCTTTGGCGTCCAGCCCGGCGAGCTGGGCTGGGGGTTGGATCTCTCCCCGGCCGTGGCCGCCGCCGTGTCCCGGGTGGTGCGGTTGGTGCTGGACGAGCTGGGAGCGGGGCCGGCCGTCGGTCGCCTCTGTTGAGATGGAGCTGAAGATCTGCGCGCGAAGCCTGCGAAAATCTGCGTCCTACAAGGAGTTGTAAGATGGCTAGCCCGACCTATGTTTCCCGACGAGACTTTCTGAAGCTTTCCGCCGGCTCTGTGGCCGCCCTGGGGCTGTCGCTCTTGAGGGTGCCGGGTTTCGTCAAGCTGCTTCAGGCGGCTGTGGAGGAGGTGCCGGTGATCTGGTTACAGGCCGGCACGTGCACGGGCTGCTCGGTGAGTGTGCTGAACAGCCTGAGCCCCACGATCCAGGAGGTGCTGGTGGATCAGGTGCTCCCCGGCAAGCATCTCAGCCTGGGGTATCACGCCACCATTATGGCGGCGGCCGGCGACCTGGCGATGGAGGCAATGGAGCAGGTGGCGGTCAACAAGGGTGGCTTCGTCTTGGTGGCCGAGGGGGCCTTTGCCACTAAGGATGAGGGAGTCTACTGCGAGATCGGCGAGCGGGCGGGGCATGGCATCACGGCCCTGGAGCACCTGACCCGGTTGGGGGCGGATGCGATGGCCGTGCTGGCTCTAGGCACCTGCGCCGCTTATGGCGGCATCCCGGCAGCCCCCCCCAACCCCACGGGTTGTCAGTCGGTGGGGCAGGTCTTCGCCGAGCATGGCATCACGACGCCGGTGATCAACCTGCCCGGCTGCCCGCCCCATCCAGACTGGTTTGTGGGCACCGTGGCCACAGTGCTCATCGGCGGGCTCGAGGGGGTGGAGGTGGACGACCTGGGCCGGCCGGTGGCCTTCTACGGCCCGCTGATCCACGATAACTGCGCCCGGCGGGGTCACTTCGATGCCGGCCGGTTTGCCAAGAAGTTCTCGGACCCCTATTGCCTCTACGAGTTGGGCTGCAAAGGGCCGGTGACCCACGCCGACTGCTCTATCCGGCTGTGGAACGGTGGCAACAACTGGTGTGTCGGCTGCGGCCATCCCTGCATCGGCTGTGTGGAGCCCGACTTCCCGCAGGAGGGGACCCTCTACGAGCTGCCCTCCCTCCACACCCTGACCCCACCCACCACCTACGCGCCGGCGCAGGAGGAGGAGGCCAGCGTGTCGCCGGCCGTGGCCGGCACCGTGGGTGCGGCGGCGGGTCTGGCGGTGGGGG
>DQUX01000007.1 GCA_015662065.1 Anaerolineales bacterium
ATGCGAGAACTGGGGTACCGGCCCCGCCCGGCGCGGGAAGCGTTGCGCAAGGCGGTGGAGTGGTACCGGACCCACGGATACGCACCCGAGTAGGCTTTCACAAAAGGTGACCGTCACCTTAAGCTTGCGATCGCCCTAGCCCCGAAGCGGACGGCGGGTGACAAAAAGCCCCTTTCGGTGTATCATACCCCTACCGACTCTCGACCCCAGGGGGCATTGATGAAACAACCCGCCACCCTTACGCTGCTTGTCCAGTCCGGCACCCTGGTGACCCCCCAGGGGCTGCTGGAGGCCGACCTGCTCGTCCAGGGAGAGCGCATCAAAGCGATCGGCCAGGGGCTGCCGGTGGCCCACGACACCCGCGTCATCGAGGCGGAGGGCTGCTATGTCCTCCCCGGTGTCATCGACGGACACGTCCACATCGCCCTCGATACCGGCATCTACAAAACCCCCGACGACTGGTTCACCGGCACCCGGGCGGCCGCCTGCGGCGGCGTTACCACCGTGGTGGACTTTGCCACCCAGTTCCCCGGCCAGACCCTGCGGGAGGCGGTGGGGGCCCGGCTGGAAGAGGCGCGGGACGCGGTCGTAGATTACGCTTTCCACGTGATGGTCACCGACCTGCCGTCGGGCCGGGAGGGGGAGCTGGCCGACCTGCTGGAGCTGGGCACGCCCAGTGTCAAGCTCTACACCACCTATCGGCCCAACTACTACGCCGACGACGCCACCATCCTCCGCCTGATGGAAACCTGCGCCGATCTGGGGCTCCTTCCCCTCGTCCACTGCGAGAACGACGCTCTTGTCACCGCCCGGACCCAGGCGCTGGTGGCGGCGGGGGAGACCGGCTGGCGCTACCACGGCCGCTCCCGGCCGGCCCTGGCCGAGCAGGAGGCGATCCAGCGGGTCCTCTTCCTGGCCGAGGCAGTCGGCTGCCCGGTCCACATCTGCCACTGCTCCACCGCTCGCTCTGTCGCGCTGGTGGCCGAGGCCCGGGAAGCGGGGCAGTCGGTCACCTGCGAGACCTGTCCCCAGTACCTGCTCCTGGATGACACTACCTACGAGGGGGAGGAGCCCTGGCGGTACATCCTCCAGCCCCCTCTGCGCGACCCCGAGGAGCCGGACCGGCTGTGGGCGTTGGTGGAGGGGGGGATGGTGGACCTGCTGGCGACCGATCACTGCGACTATACGAGGGAGCAGAAGCTCGCCGCCGACGACTTCACCAAGACGCCCGGGGGGTTGCCGGGGCTGGAGACGCTGCTACCGTTGATGGTCACTTACGGCGTGGCCGAGGGGCGGCTGACCTGGCCCCAACTGGCCGAACTCCTCTCTGTCAATCCGGCCCGGATCTGGGGGTTGTGGCCCCGCAAGGGCGCGCTCCTGCCCGGCTCCGATGCCGACATCGTTGTCTACGACCCGGAGCCCGGGGGGGGCGTCCGCGCCGAGGGCCTCCACCACCTGGCCGGCTATACCCCCTACGAGGGACTGCCGGTGCAGGGGCGGGTGCGGACCACCATCTCCCGCGGGCAGGTCGTCTACCGCGAGGGCCGGTTCACCGGCCGCAGGGGGCGGGGGCGGTTCGTGCCGCGGGGGCCGGGACCTGTTGGATTTGGGGCGGGTGGGGACGGTCCCTCCGCCGGGTCCGTTTGCGGTGGGTAGGTGCGACGCACCTCCAACGCGCGTTGCTCCTCCGCCGGCCGTGTTTCGGATGAGAACTTTGCGGCGTGACCCTCGCCAGAAGGCGCGTCGCACCATTACTTTGAGGAGGCGTCTCAATGGACCTTGATCGCTTTCTCTCCATCGCCCGGGGCGACGAGCCCGCCGATCTGGTGCTTACCAACGGGCGGGTGATCAATGTCTTCACTGGCGAGATCGTCGAGGCGGAGGTCGCCATCGCCGGGGATCGCATCGTCGGCGTCGGCGGCGGGCATAAAGGCCGCCAGGAGATCGACCTGGGCGGCCGGTATGTCTGCCCCGGCCTCATAGATGCCCACGTCCATATCGAGTCCTCGATGGTGGCCCCGCCCCAGTTCGCCCGGGCCGTCGTCCCCCGGGGTACCACCACCGTGGTGTGCGATCCCCACGAGATCGCCAACGTCGTTGGGGCCGACGGTATTCTCTACATACTGGCCGCCTCCCAGGGGCTACCCCTCACCGTCTACGTCAACCTCCCTTCCTGTGTCCCCGCCACCCATATGGGCACTGCCGGGGCGGAGCTCTCCGCCGACGACCTGCTGGTTATGGCGGACCTCCCCCGCGTGCTGGGCTTGGCCGAGTTTATGAACCTCCCCGGCCTGGTCCTGGGGGTGGAGGGAGTAGTCGCCAAGGTGGAGGCCTTCCAGGGCCGGGTCATCGACGGCCACGCCCCTGGCTTTGGCGGCAAGTGGCTCCAGGCCTACGTGGGGGCCGGGCCGGGCTCCGACCACGAGTGCACCACCGCCGCCGAGATGCTGGCGAAACTGCGCCTGGGGATGTACATCTTCATCCGTGAATCCACCGCCGCCAAGAACCTGCGGGCCCTTCTGCCCGCCGTCACCCCTCAGAACAGCCGCCGCTGCGCTTTCTGCACCGACGACCGCCACCCGGCCGATCTCCTGGACGAGGGCCATCTGGATCACCTGATCCGGCTGGCCATATCCGAGGGGTTGGACCCCATCACCGCCCTCCAGATGGCGACCCTCAATCCGGCCGAGTGGTTCCGCCTCTACGACCGGGGGGCGATCGCACCGGGGAAGCGGGCCGATCTGGTGGTCTTCTCCGACCTGAAGGGCTTCCGCCCGGAGATGGTCTTCTCCGGCGGGCGGCTGGTGGCTCAGGCGGGAGAGTCGGTGGGGACGTGGCCCGAGCCGCAGGTGGACGAATCGGCCGTGCGGTCCACAGTCCACGTAGACTGGGCTCGAGTCGGCCTCGCCATCCCGGCCCCTGACCCCTCCGCCGCTACCGTCTCCGTGCGGGTCATCGGCGTCGTGCCCGATCAGGTCATCACCGAGCATCTGGTGGAGCGGGTAGAGGTGCGGGGTGGGGAGGCGGTGGTCGATGTGGAACGGGACATCCTGAAGATCGGCGTCATCGAACGGCACCGGGGCACCGGCAACGTGGGGTTGGGGTTCGTCCACGGGCTGGGCCTCAAACGCGGCGCGCTGGCCGGCAGTGTGGGCCACGATGCCCACAACCTGATCGTCGTCGGCTGCGATGACACCTCCATGCTGACCGCTGCCCACGCCGTGGCCGACCTGGGCGGAGGGCTGGTGGCTGCCGCCGGGGAGGAGGTGCTGGCCTCCGTCCCCCTGCCTATCGCCGGCCTGATGTCCGACCAGCCCGTGGAGACCGTACGCCGCCAGATGGATCGGCTGGTGGGGGCGGCGATGACTTTGGGCTCCTCCCTCCGCGATCCCTTTATGTCCCTGGGCTTCCTGGCCCTGGAGGTCATCCCGGCGCTGAAGTTGACCGACCAGGGGTTGGTGGATGTGGAGAGGTTCGGCTTCGTGCCGCTGTTTGTGGAGTGAGGGGGGACGCGGAGATGCGAGGGTAGGGGGGGAAATGAAACTTCGCGAGCTGACCTGTTATCTCGACGAGTACCTCCGCATAGCGGAGATTGAGGACACTTCCCAGAACGGCCTGCAGGTGGAAGGGCCGGAGGAGGTGACGAAGGTCGCCTTCGCCGTGGACGGGTGTCTGGCCGCCTTCGAGCAGGCGGTGGAGGCCGGTGCGCAGCTCCTCATCGTCCACCATGGCCTCTTCTGGGATAAGCCCCTCCGACTGGTGGGCCCCCGCTTCCGGCGGGTGCAGACCCTCATCCAGGGTGGCTGCGGGCTCTATGCTGTCCACCTGCCGCTGGATGCCCACCCCGAGGTGGGGAACAGCGCCGAGCTGGCCCGGCTCTTGAGCCTGCAGGAGACCCGTCCCTTTGGAAAGTACCACGGGATGGAGGTCGGCATTGCCGGCGTGCTGGAGCCGCCGCTGGAGATAGCGGCGCTGATCGGACGCCTCATCCAGGCCCTCACCGTGCCCCCCATCCGGGTCCTGGCCCACGGCCCGGAGAAGGCTCACCGCGTCGGTTGCATCTCTGGCTTCGCGGTCTCGATGATCGAGCAGGTGGAGGAAGCCGGGCTGGACACCTTCATCACCGGTGAGACCAGCCATTCCTTCTTCCACCAGGCTGCCGAGCGGGGGCTTAACGTGCTTTTCGCCGGCCATTACGCCACCGAGACCCTGGGGGTGCAGGCGCTGGCCCGTCACCTGGAGGAGAAGTTCGGCCTGGAAACCGCCTTCCTGAACATCCCCACCGGGATGTAGTATCAGTAGTTGGGAAAACTCGCTCTAGGTACCTTACCAAGGTGGTTGTGATCGGTTGGACCCTTTCCGCCTGGCGGCGGAAAGCCGCGGCTATGGGTAGCCAAGCCCGCGAAAGTGGGCTTCTCCTGCCCGTACGAGGGGAAGGGAGCCGCCGAAGGGCGGCTTTGCCGCCGGTAGCCGGCGACCCGTAGGGGCGCAGCGGTGCTGCGCCCTACCGGTCGCAGACCGGTCAGGAGCTAGAATTCCCAAGTACCAGGGCTTTTCAAAGAATTGACTCAGGTGACAGTCACCTCCGCTCTGCCGGTGAGCAAGACGCTCTGGGAGCCATAATCCGCCATCTTTTGCGCACTTTCCGGGCCGAAAAGGTGACTGTCACCTTGCCTGTGTTAGAACTTTGAAAAGCCCTACCCAAGTACTGAGCATAGTTGCCAAGCCGCGTGAATTATGCTACATTTGGCATCTAAGGGTCTATCCAGAGGAGGTGGTGCATATCGAGCGACTGGTGACCAACGACCAGCAACCAGCAACGAGCAACCAGCTTCCAACTTTGAGTTTCTAGGAGGTGAAGAATGTCCAAACGTCTGTGGAGCCTGATAGGCATCCTGGTCATCGCAGCCCTGGTGTTGGCCGCCTGCAAGCCGAGCCCCCCGCCGCCCCCTCCTCCCACCGAGGAGCCCACGGAGGCCCCCACGGAAGAGCCGACGGAGGAATCGACCCCGGAGGAGTTCGTCTTCGGTGTCATCCTGGTGGGTCCTTACAACGACCATGGCTGGAGCGAGGCCCACTACACCGCCGCCGAGTATGTCACCGAGAAGCTTCCCAACGCTACCTTCATCTATATGGATAAGCTTAACCCCGCCGACCGGCCGGAGACCACCCTGGAGCAGGTGGTGGACGATATGGTCTCCCAGGGGGCCAAGGTCATCTTCACGACCTCCGACGACTTCATGGAGGACACCGACCGGGCTGCGGAGAAGTACCCAGACATCACGTTCATCCACATCTCCGGCGACCACGTCCTCACCGGGCAGGCCCCGTCCAACGTCGGCAACTACATGGGCCGGATGGAGTACGGCAAGATGATCGCCGGCTGTACCGCCGCGCTGGCGACGGAGACCGGCACCATCGGCTACGTGGGGCCGCTGATCAACTTCGAGACCCGCCGCCTGGCCGCCTCCGCCTACCTGGGTGCCCGCTACTGCTACGAGCACTACCGGGGGATGGACCCCGACAATCTGCGCTTCATCGTCACCTGGATCGGCTTCTGGTTCAACATCCCGGGCGTCACCCTCGATCCCACTGAGGTCTCCAACGACCTGATCAACGAGGGGGCGGATGTGCTGATCTCGGGCATCGACACCACCGAGGCGTTGGTGGTCGTCGGCCAGCGGGCGGCTCAAGGGGAGCGGGTCTTCGCCATCCCCTATGACTACGAGCACGCCTGCGACGAAGCCCCCGAGGTCTGCCTGGGTGTGCCCTACTTCAACTGGGGCCCCGGCTACCTGGAGCAGGTTCAGGCCGTGGTGGGCGGGACCTGGGAGCAGGAGTGGGTCTGGGCCGGCCCCGACTGGAGCGACATCAACAGCCCCGACACCAGTGCCATCGGCTTCCTGAGGGGGCCTGCCCTCTCCGAGGAGTGGTCCGCCCAGGTGGATGAGTTCATCGCCGGGCTGGCCGACGGCTCCATTAACCTCTTCGTCGGGCCGCTCAACTACCAGGACGGCACCCCCTTCCTGGCCGAGGGTGAGGTGGCCACCGACGAGCAGATCTGGTACATGGAACAGCTCCTGGAGGGGATGGAGGGGCCTAGCGAGTAAACCGCCTTCTGAGACGGTGCCGGGCGTCTCGCCCCGAGACGCCCGGCACCCCAGGAGCGCAGCCGATAGCTTGGCCGTTACGCATATGAAGGTCGAACTCATCGATATCCATAAGTACTTCGGCCCCGTCCGGGCCAACGAAGGCATCTCCCTGACGCTGGAGCCGGGAACCATCCACGGCCTCCTGGGGGAGAACGGGGCCGGCAAGACCACCCTGATGAAGTGTCTCTCCGGCTACCTGTCTCCCGACAGCGGGAGTGTCTGGCTGGACGGGCAGCCGGTGTTTTTCTCCTCCCCCGCCGAGGCGATCCGGCACGGGATCGGTATGCTCCATCAGGACCCCCTGGACTTCCCCCAGATGCGGGTCCTGGATAACTTCCTGCTGGCCTTCGACCGCCGGATGTTGCCGGACCGGCGGCGGGGGCGGGTGATGCTGCGGGAGTTGGGAGACCGCTTTCGCTTTGATCTGGACCCGGATGCGCCGGTGACCAGCCTCACCATCGGCGAGCGGCAGCAGTTGGAGATCCTTCGGCTGTTGGCCCTGGGCGCGCGGCTCATCATCCTGGATGAGCCGACCACCGGCATCTCCGCGCCGCAGAAGGAGCAGCTCTTCGAGACCCTCCGCTTCCTGGCTGAAGAAGAGGGCCGGTCGGTGGTCTTCGTCTCCCACAAGCTGGAGGAGGTAGAAGAGCTCTGTCATCGGGTCACCGTGCTGCGCCAGGGCAAGGTGGCCGGTGAGGCGGAGATGCCCTGCCCGGTGGACCGGCTGGTGGAGATGATGTTCGGTCGGAGCCTCCCGCCCGCCCGGCGTGTCCCGGTAGAACCAGGGTCGGCGGTCCTCCAGGTGAGGGATGTGACCGTTTCCTCCTATCGCCTCACCGTCGAGGGGGCGAGTCTGACGGTGCGCGCGGGCGAGGTGGTCGGGCTGGCGGGGCTGGAGGGGAGTGGACAGCGGCTCTTCCTGCGGGCCTGCGCGGGGCTAGAGCGGACGGCCGCAGGCCGTATCTGGATGGGCGGGCGGAACCTGACCGGCGCGCCCTATCGCCGCTTTCTGGAGGCCGGGGTGGCCTATATGCCCGCCGGTCGGCTGGAGGAGGGATTGGTCGGTGGCCTCACCCTTACCGAGCACTTCGCCCTGGCCGAACGCAATGGGCCTTTCTTTATCAACTGGGCAGCCGCTCGGGACCAGGCTGCCGAACGGATCCGTCACTTTAACATCGTCGGCCGGCCGGAGAGCCCGGTGGAGGCCCTCTCGGGAGGCAACCAGCAGCGGGTTATGCTGGCTCTGCTCCCGCCCGGGTTGCGGTTGCTGCTGATGGAACACCCCACCCGCGGGTTGGACGTCGAGTCGGCCAACTGGGTCTGGCAGCAGTTGCTGGCCCGGCGGGCGGAGGGGACGGCGATTGTCTTCATATCGGCGGACCTGGACGAGCTGCTGGAGCGATCGAACCGGGTCGTGGTCTTCTTCGGCGGGCGGATGATGGAGCCGCTGGAAGCCTGCGAGACGACGGTGGAACAACTGGGATACCTGATCGCCGGGAAAGATGCTTCTTGATGGGATAGGCAGGTGGATCAAGAGGAGCTGATCGCAACACTGCGGCAGCATTTGCCCTTGGTCCGGCAGGTGGACTTGGTGATGAAGGAGGCCCTGAAGCGACGGATCGGGAAGCGCATCCTGAAAGAGGCTGTGCAGGTATGAGTGTATCGGCGCGTCGAATCATGGTGGAGGTCGGTGAGTAGCCTGCGATGAGTTGGAAACTGAAGAACCTGTTGCTGAGCCTTCTTCCGGTGCTTTTGGCACTTCTCTTCACGACGGCGATCCTCCTTGCTGTGGGCGCGTCGCCGTGGGAGGCGTACCGGAACATCCTGGAGGGGGCCTTTGAAAGCCCGGAGAAGATCGCCGACGTGGTCGCCGCCTGTGTGCCCCTCATCCTCTGCGGCGTGGGGATGAGTATCACCTTCACCGCCGGTCAGTGGAACGTTGGCGTGGAGGGGCAGATCATCTTGGGGGCGGTCTTCGCCACCTGGGTGGCCCGCAGCCTCCCCTGGCCGCGGGTGCCGGTGCTGACGACGATGTTGCTGGCGGGGATGCTGGGCGGAGCGCTCTGGGGCGTACTGGCGGGCCTCCTGAAGGTCTACGGCAAGGTGCACGAGATCTTCGGCGGCCTGGGGCTGAACTACGTGGCCCAGGGGCTGGCCATCTGGCTTATCTTCAACCCCTGGAAGCCGGCGGACGGGGCGACGATGAGCGGCACCGACCCCTTCCCCGATCCGGCCTGGATGCCCCGGTTGGGCCACCTGCGCGTCGCGCCGCTGGCGGTAGTGCTGGCCCTTCTCGCGGTGGTGGTGGCCTATTTCCTGCTGCGAGGGGCCCGCTGGGGGTTGGAGCTGAAGGCGATGGGAAAGAACTTCCGCTCCGCCTTCCTGCTGGGGGTCCCCTCCACCCCCCGCCTGCTGACCGCCTTTGCCGCCTGTGGCGGGCTGGCCGGGCTGGCCGGGGCCATTCGCTGCTCCGCCCGCTACGGGCGGATGATCCCGGAGATCTCCGGCGGGCAGGGGTACCTCTCCCTCCTGGTCGCGTTGCTGGCCGCCTACCGGCCCCAATGGGTGCCGCTCATCGCCCTTTTCTTCGCCGCAGTGGGGGTCGGAAGCCCGCGGCTGGAGCTCAATATGCACCTGGATTCCTCCCTCGGTGGTGTTCTGGAGGCGTCGGTGGTTCTGGCGGTGATCATCGTGGCTGGCTGGCGGGCGCTTCTTGCCCGGCGGCGGGCCGTGGTGGACCTGGTGGCTGCGCAGGAGAAGGAGGCGGCCTGATGGAGACCGACTTCCTGATCCAGACCCTCTCCTCCATTGTCGCCGCCGCCGCGCCGGTGGTCCTAGCCTCCATCGGTGAGACCATCTCGGAGAAAAGCGGTGTCATCAACCTCTCGCTGGACGGCTCCATCGCCCTCTCGGCGATGACTGGCTTCGCCGTCGCTTTCACCTCCGGGAGCGTCGCGCTGGGGATCCTGGCGGCGATGGCGGTGGGGGCGCTCGTCGCCCTCATCATCGCCTTTGCCAGTATCAGCCTCCGACAGGAGCAGGTGGCCGTCGGCTTCGTGCTGACGATGCTCTGCCTGGAGCTGGCCGACTTCCTGGGCAACCCCTTCGTCCGCAAGCCCGGCCCCTCGGTCCCCCACGCCCCCATCCCCTACCTCTCCGAGGTCCCGGTCCTGGGGCCGATCCTCTTCGACCACAACCTGATCGTCTACCTGAGTTTCCTGTCCGTCGTCGCCGCCTGGTGGTGGATCTACAGGACCCAGCCGGGGTTGAAGCTGCAGGGGGTGGGGGAGCGGCCGGAGTCCGCCTTTGCTCGAGGGGTGAACGTCAACCGGCTGCGGTACATCTACACCGTCGTCGGCGGCGCGCTGGTGGGTCTGGCCGGCGCTTCCTACTCCCTGAGCATCAAGCTGGGCTGGAGCCATCGGCACACCTTCGGCATCGGCTGGATCGCCCTGGCCATCGTCATCTTCGGGGGGTGGGACCCCTGGCGGGTGGTGGCGGGGTCCTATCTCTTCGGTCTCCTCAAGGCGCTGGGCAGCGTCCTCCAACGGAACCCTGCCTTTGCCAGTGTTCCTACGCAGATCTTCTCCTCCGCTCCCTTTGCCCTGATGATCTTCGCGCTGCTTCTGCTGAGCAGCGAGGGGCTGGACCGGTTGCTGGCCCTTCTGCCCTCCCGCCTGGCCCGTCGGATCGACCGGGTCATCCGTGGCCGGCCGCCAGCCGGGCTGGGCAGGCCGTTTGTGCAGGAGTGATACGTGTTGCGTATTGCGCGTTGTGTGTTGCGTAGGAGTAGCCTCTATAGCGGCGTGTTGGAGGCTGAGTGGTGCATACATCACGCAACGTGACACGCAATACACGAAGTGATAGTGGTGCACTGCGCTGAGGAGGAAAATGTCCGATATTATGAGAGTCCAGCCCTTTGAC
>DQUX01000349.1 GCA_015662065.1 Anaerolineales bacterium
GAGATCAACCTCCCCTTCATCACCGCCGATTCCAGCGGCCCCAAGCACCTGCAGATGAAGCTGACCCGGGCCAGGCTGGAGCAGTTGACCGAGGATCTCGTCGAGCGTTCCCTGGGACCCTGCAAGCAGGCGCTGGCCGACGCCCGCCTCAAGCCCGCAGATATCGACCAAGTGATCCTGGTGGGCGGTCAGACCCGGATGCCGGCCATCCAGCGACTGGTGGCCGAGTTCTTCGAACGGGAACCCCACAAGGGGGTCAACCCGGACGAGGTGGTGGGCATCGGCGCGGCGATCCAGGCCGGAGTGCTGGCCGGCGAGGTGAAGGACGTCCTCCTGCTGGACGTGACCCCCCTCACGTTGAGCATCGAGACGCTGGGCGGGGTGGCGACCCCCCTCATCGAGCGGAACACCACCATCCCTACCCGCAAGGGCCAGATCTTCTCCACCGCCACCGATGGTCAGACCCAGGTGGAGATCCACGTGGTGCAGGGGGAGCGGCCGATGGCTGTCGACAACAAGAGCCTGGGCCGCTTCATCCTAGACGGCATCCCGCCCGCGCCGCGGGGCGTGCCCCAGATCGAGGTCACCTTCGACATCGACGCCGACGGCATCCTCAACGTCTCCGCCAAGGACAAGGCCACCGGCCGGGAGCAATCTATGCGGATCATCCCCTCCAGCGGGCTGACCGATGAGGAGGTGGAGCGGATGGTGCGGGAGGCGGAGGAGCTCCGGGAGCAGGACCGGCGTAGGAAGGATCTGGCCGAGGCCCGCAACGCGGCCGACAACGCCGTCTACTCCGCCGAGAAGTTCTTGCGGGAGATGGGGGAGCAGATCCCCGCCGATACCCGGAGAAACCTGGAGGAGAAGACCCGGGCCGTCCGGGAGGTCCTCTCCGCCGAGGACGCGGCCCGCATTCGGCAGCGCACCGCCGAGCTGGGCGAGGCGATCCAGGCGGTAGGGGCGCGGATGTACCAGGGGGCCGGCCCCTCCACCCCTCCCCCATCCGGCGAGGAGGGAGAAGGGGACGTGATCGAGGGGGAGTTCAGCACGGAGTGAGATAACCGCTTTGAGTTTTGATGAGCGCGAAGAGGGACTACTACGAGGTCTTGGGGGTGGATCGGTCGGCCAGCCCCGATGAGATCAAGCGGGCCTACCGGAAGCTGGCCCGACAGTATCATCCCGACGTCTCCGACGCCCCCGACGCCGAGGCTCATTTCAAGGAGATCAACGAGGCCTATCAGGTCCTCTCCGACCCCGACCGGCGGGCCACCTACGACCGGTTCGGCCACGCCGCGCCGGGCAGCCCCGGCTTCGGCTTCGGTTTCCGCGACCCCTTCGAGATCTTCGAGGAGGTCTTCGGAGACTTGGGCTTCGGCTTCCGCACCCCGCGGCGGCGCGGCCCCCGCCGCGGAGCCAACCTCCGCTACGACCTCCACCTCACCTTCGAAGAGGCGGTCTTCGGCTGCCAGAAGGAGATCGAGATCACCCGCATGGACGTCTGCTCCGAATGCAAGGGAAGCGGCGCGGAGCCGGGCACCAACCCCATCCGCTGCAGCGAGTGCAACGGATCCGGTCAGGTGCGACGGGTCCAGCACTCCATCCTGGGCTCCTTCGTCAACGTCACCACCTGCCCGGTCTGCGGAGGGGCCGGGGAGACCATCCCGATTCCCTGCGGTCGCTGCGGCGGCACCGGCAGGGCCCACACCACCCGGCGACTCACGGTGAACATCCCCGCCGGGGTGGACACCGGCACCCAGATCCGGCTGGCCAGGGAGGGGGAGCCGGGGGAGCGCGGCGGCCCGCCGGGGAACCTGTACGTGGTCCTCTCCGTCGAGCCCCATCCCTACTTCCGCCGTCGTGGGGATGACCTGATCGTCGAGCTCGGTATCAACGTCGCCCAGGCCGCCCTAGGGGCGAAGGTCACCGTCCCTACCCTGGAGGGAGAAGAGCAAGTCGAGATCCAACCCGGCACCCAGAGCGGGACCATTCTCCGCCTGCGCAAGCGGGGGGTCCCCCGCCTGCGGCGTAACGGCCGGGGCGACCTTCTGATCCTGGTGCAGGTGGAGGTGCCCACCAAGCTGAGCCGGGAACAGCGGGAGCTTTTCAAGAAACTGGCCGCCACCCTGGGGGGCGAGTCGGTGGTGGAGATCCGGGAGCCCACCTTCTTCGACCGGTTGCGCGAGGCCCTTGGGCTGTGACAAGGGCACGGAGACGCGGAGATGCGTCTCCACGTCCCCGCACCCCCGGGTCCCCACGTCTTTATGATGAAGTGGCTCGAGATCAGCGTGCGGGTGGACCCCGAGGCGGCGGAGGCGGTGGCCGAGGTGCTGGCCCGCTTTGCCCCCCGGGGCGTGGCCGTCGAGGCCGGGCCGGAGGGGATCGGCGCCGGCCCGGTGACGGTGCGCGCCTACCTCCCCACCGATGATCGGACTCCCCAGATCCGCCGTCGGGTCGAGGAGGCCCTGTGGCACCTAGGGCAGCTCCTCCCCATCCCCGAACCGACCTTCCGGCCTGTGGCCGAGGCCGACTGGGCCGAGGCCTGGAAGGCCCGCCTGCGGGTCCTCCACATCGGCCGCCGGGTGGTGGTCCGTCCCTCCTGGCTTCCCTACGCCCCCCAAGGGGATGAGGTGGTCGTCGTCCTGGACCCGGGGATGGCGTTCGGCACCGGGTTGCATCCCACCACCCAGATGTGCCTGATGGCGTTGGAGGCGCACCTCCGCCCGGGGATGCGGGTACTGGACCTGGGCACCGGTTCGGGGATTCTGGCCGTGGCGGCGGCGAGGCTGGGGGCGGGGTCGGTGCTGGCGCTGGACACGGACCCGCAGGCGGTGGCGGTGGCGCGGGAGAACGTTAGCCGCAACGGTGTGGCGGACCGGGTGCGGGTGGCCAAGGGGTCGCTGGACCAGGCCGATGGCCTCTTCGGCCTGGTGCTGGTCAACATTCTGGCGGAGGTGATCCTCAGGCTGGCACGGGAGGGGCTGGGAGAGCAGTTGGCGCCGGGCGGGATGCTGATGGCGGCGGGCCTGACCGCAGATCAGGAAAAGGAGGTGGCGGAAGCCCTCCAGCATGTGGGCCTCACCGTCGTCGGGCGGCGGCAGATGGAGGATTGGGTCGCCCTTGAGGTCAGGAAGTAGAGGTGCGACGCACCTCGAAAGGTGCGTCGCACCTGCCTTGTTCGCGCGGATGGGCAGCTACTACGGGGCGGGAGCCGCCTCCCCCAGGAAGACGTTGCACTCCTCCACAGTGTCGGCCAGCCAGGTCGCCGGGTCTTCGCCGCTGGCCACGGCTCCCATCATATCGCCGATGGCGTCGCGGCACTCGTCGTAGCCGGCCACGCCCGGCTCGATGGCGATGTCGTAGCCCAGGAAGCTGAAGGCCTTTTCGTACTGCGGGTTCTCGGCGAAGTAGTCACCCAGCAGATCCGCAGCGGAGGCCCGGACCGGGAAGTAGTTGGAGGCTCGGGCCCAGCGGGCCTGCTGCTCCGGCTCGGTGAACCACTTGATGAACAGCCAGGCCGCGAGCTGCTTCTCCGGCGTGGTGCGGAAGATGGAGAGGCTGGCACCGTAGATGTTCACCTTGGGGGCGTCCAGCGAGGTGGGTATGGGGGCGATGGACCAGTTGAAGCCCGCTCCCTCGGCCACGGCGCTGCGGTAGTAGGGGAGACCAGAGGTGCTGCTGATGGTGAAGAGGACCTTGCCCGCGCCGAAGTCCGCCTGGTCGCCGTACCGCTCCGTCTCCAGGATAGCGCAGCCCTCGTTGAACAGTTCCTGGAGGAACATCAGGGCTTCCAGTCCGGCCGGCCCGTCGAAGACGTAGGCGGTAGCATCCTCGTTGATCATCTGCCCTCCCCGGTTGAAGACCCAGTCGGCGAAGGTGGAGGTGTCGATGGAGAACTC
>DQUX01000309.1 GCA_015662065.1 Anaerolineales bacterium
ATACCTTGGACGGCCTGCGGTACGAACCGCAGGGCTGGAACAACTGTGGCCCGGCGACGCTGGCGATGGCCCTTTCCTACTGGGGCCGGGAGGAAACGCAAAGGGAGATCGCCCCGGCCCTCAAGCCCGATCCGGAGGACAAGAACGTAAGCCCCGAGGAGATGGCTGGCTACGTGCGCTCCCTGGAGCTGAAGGCGGTGGTCCGGGTAGGCGGCGACCTGGAACTATTGAAGCGGCTGGTGGCGGCCGGGTTCCCCGTGCTCGTGGAGACCTGGTACGTGCGGGATGCCGCGGACCAGTTGGGCCACTATCGGCTGATCGTCGGCTACGACGATGGCGCCGGTCACTTCCTGACCTACGACTCCCTCCACGGCCCGGACATCCTCATTGGCTACCGGGAACTGGACGAGCTGTGGCGGGTCTTCAATCGGGTCTATCTGGTGGCCTACCCGGCAGAACGGGCAGCGGACCTGGCGGCGGTGCTGGGTCCCGATCTGGACGAGCGGACGGCGATGGGGGGAGCGCTGGAGACGGCGCGGCGGGAGGCGCTGGAGCCGCCGGATACGTGCGTGGCCTACGCCGACTGCGCCGACGCGGAACCCTTCGCCTGGTTCAACCTGGGCTCCAGCCTGGTAGCGCTGGGGGAGGTCGAGGAGGCCGCCGCCGCCTACGACCGGGCGCGGCTGTTGGGGCTGCCGGGGCGAATGCTCTGGTACCAGTTTGGCCCCTACGAGGCCTATTACGCCGCGGGTCGGTACGAGGAGGTGATCGCCCTGGCCGATGCCACCCTGGCGGTGACGCGCAACCTGGAGGAGTCCTACTACTGGCGGGGGATGGCCCGGCTGGCGCTGGGCGACGTCGAGGGCGCGCGGGCCGATTTCGAGACGGCGCTGGGCTACCACGAGGGGTGGCCCCCGGCGCTGGAGGCTCTGGGGAGGCTGAAAGAGCAATGAGCAGTGAGATAACGGGGAAATGACCGGCGACTGGCTGCTCGCTCTCACCCCCATCCTGCTCATCTTGGTCCTGATGCTGGGCCTTCGCTGGAAAGGCATCCAGGCCGGGCCGGTGGGGTGGCTGGCGGCGGTCCTCATCGCCGGTCTCCGCTTCGGCGCGGGCTGGGAGGTCCTGGCCTGGGCGCAGGTCAGGGGGCTGCTCCTGGCCCTCTGGGTGCTCTACATCATCTGGGCAGCGCTTCTCTTCTACCGGGTGACCGACGAGGCGGGGGCGGTGGCCGCCATCGGCGCGGGGTTGCCCCAGCTTACCTCCGACCGGGCCCTGCAGGCACTCCTGCTCGGATGGGTCTTCGGCGCGTTCCTTCAGGGGGTAAGCGGCTTTGGGGTGCCGGTGGCGGTACTGGGACCGCTCCTGGTCGGGCTCGGCTTCCCGCCAGTTGCCGCTGTCGTCATCCCCTCGGTGGGTCACTCCTGGGCGGTCACCTTCGGCTCCCTGGGCTCCTCCTTCTACGCCCTGATAGCCGCCACAGGCCGGCCGGGGGAGGAACTGGCCGCTCCCTGTGCGGCGATGTTGGGGATGGCCTGTCTCCTTTGCGGCGCCGGGGTACTGTGGGCGGCCGGCGGCCCGCGCACGCTGCGCAAGGGGCTGACGCCGCTGGCGGTCATCGGCCTGGCGATGGCCGGGACGCAGTATCTGGTGGTCACCAATGGCTTCTGGCCCATCGGCGGGATGTGCGGAGGGCTGGCCGGGTTGGGGGTGGGGATTGCTTGGGCGCGGTGGCGATGCTGGGGCAGGGGGGGG
>DQUX01000091.1 GCA_015662065.1 Anaerolineales bacterium
ACGAATCCGTGTAAATGACCTTGTTCAGGAGCACCTGGACCGTCTTCCAGATGTCCACCTGCTCCGGATCGGACATATCCACATCCTCCGGCTGAAGCTCCTCCATCGCCGCCACCCGGTCGTGCAGCCTGAGCAACAGCCTGTTGAGGGGCGTGCTTTCGTCCCGCTCCTCGACCACGCGGATCCACTCCATCAGCTCCCGGTCGAGGGGGTTGGCAATGACCATGTCTACGCCGACGCCCATCAGCATCACCATATAGGTGCGATCGAGCAGCGGGCGCAGTTCGTTGGGGACGGCGTTGGAGACGTTGGAGAGGCCGCCGTTGGTCAACGGGGGCGGGTCCCAGGCGAACTTCAGGGTGCGCACCGCCTCGATACACTCCGGGCAGTACTCCTGGCAGCCGGAGACGGTGAGGACCAGCGGGTCGATGATCAGGTCGCTGATGGGGAAGTCGATCTCCAGCATATGGGGGATCAGCCGCTCCAGCGCGATGCTCACCCGCTCATCGGCACTGACGGGGATCATGCCTTCCGCCATCGTCAGCGCGACCAGCCGCGTGTTGTACTTCTTGGCCAGAGCGGGCACCGTCTCCAGCCGTTCCGCCCGGGCGTCGGTGGAATTGATGATCGGCTGCGCCTTGGTCACCGTCTCGCAGGCCGCCTCGATCGCCCTCAGGTTGGTGGTGTCGAAGACCAGCGGCACGTCCACCACCTCCTCGACAACCTCCACCAACCACGGCAAAATCTCATGGCCATGCTTCTTCTGCGGGCCGATGTTCAGGTCAATAGCGCTGGCCCCGGCGTCCACCAACTGCACGGCCAACTCCTGGAAGAACTTGGCATCCCGGTCGGCGATGGCCTGCTTGACCTTGGGAGAGATGATGTGGATATTCTCGGCAATAATATACATCGCTCGCTCCTCCTGTAACGTCCGACGATTAACGATTGACGTTTGACGCCCTACGTTCCACCCATCACACACTCTGCGATCTCTCGCACAGCCTGATATACCACTGTCTCCGCCGGCAGCTCGACCAGCGGCCGGCCGGTGTACTCAAACTCCGCCATCGCGGGGTCCTCCGGCACCGTGCCGACCAGCTCCAGCCCGGTCCGCGCCACCGCCGCCGCCAGCGGCGGCGGCATCTCCCCCCGCAGCCGGTTGACGACCAGATAGACCCGTTCCACGCCGATCTCCAGCCCCGGCACCATTCTCGCCATATGCTCCGCAGCGACAAGCCCCCGCTGCGTGGGGTCGGTCACCAGCAGGAGCACGTCCACATCGCGGGTAGTGCGGCGGCTGAGGTGCTCCATCCCGGCCTCGTTGTCGATCACCACGTAGCTGTACTGCTTCTCCAGCCGATCCACGATCACCCGCAACATCTGGTTGGCCGCGCAATAACAGCCGGGCCCCTCGGGGCGGCCCATCGCCAAGAGGTCCACCCGATCCCCCTCCACCAGCGCCATCTGGACCTGGTAGTCCAGATAGTCCTGCTTGCTCATCCCGCCCGGCATAGAGCCGGCCAGCGCGCCGCTAGATTGGACCAGATTGAGCATATCCTCGCGGATGTCCCCGACGGTCTGCTCCACCTCCATCCCCAACACCAGGTTGAGATTGCTGGCGGGATCGGCGTCTATAGCCAGGATGGAGCCGTTCCGCTCCTCCGCCAGATAGCGGATCAGGAGCGCAGCGATGGTGGTCTTTCCCGTGCCGCCTTTGCCGGCCAATGCAACCGTCGTCGTCAATCCAGTCCCTCCCCATACATTTGATCCGGCGTTAACCACTTCGGAAACCGCTGCCGCAACATCACTCGTGCTTCGTAGCACAGATGGCAAGCATCTACGTAAGTCTCTTCGTGCGGCAGGTCGTACCGCTCCACGAGCGCCGCCGGCCCGCCCGCCAGCAACGGCCCGACGATGGGATGAGCCTGCGGGTTGTACTCCTCCACCAATTCGACCAGTGGCCGCTCGAACATGCTCCCCATCGTCAATCCCTGGCATAAGTGCAGGTTGCCGTAGCAATCCACGTGCACCCGGCGAGGATCATCCAGCGTCTCGTGGGGACACTCGTTGTTCCGCCGCCGCCAGCGCGTTGCGCGCCTGCGCGCTCATCACCTCATCGTAGTGGAACAGGTCAGTAGAGAGGGTCAAATCATCCACGATACCCACAAAGGGGCGCAGCCACTCGACCGCGTCCTCCACCGCCGTGGCCCAGTAGTCGTTGGTCACGATGCCCACGTGGAAGCCAAGCGCCGCTGCCTCCTGCGCTGCCCGCACCATAATCGGGTAGTAAAGAAACGGCTCGCCTCCCTCCAAGTAAATCCACTCCACTGTCCCCAGTTCCTGCGCCTGACGGGTTATGTCGCGTACCTGCGCCAGCGTCATCGTGCCCTCCTGAGAGGGGCTCCCCCAGGCGAAGCAATGATCGCACTCGTAGTTGCACTGGTATGTGAGCAGCAGGTGCAGGCCGGTCAGACTCATCGCCCCTCCAGCAGCACCGCTACCGACGGGAACTGAGTCATATCCGTATGGGGCAGGAACATCGCCGCGTTGAACTCGTCGAAGAAGGTATTGTCGGCGGAGAGCTCCAGATAGGTCATCATCTGCCCCACCTCGTCCACCCGTCGCCGCATCTCTCGGGAGACGAGCGCCATATACGCCCCTCGCACCGAGGTGTTGCCCAGGAAGTGGAAACGGTCGTAATCCAGATCGGGCAGCATGCCGATCTGGATCGCCTTCTCCACGTTGATGTACTGACCGAAGGCCCCGCCGATGAGGACGCGGCTCACATCGGCCAGCGTCAGCCCTACACTGCGGGCCAGCACGGAGAAGCCGGCATAGATGGCCGCCTTAGCCCGCATTAAGTTGTCGATGTCCACCGCCGTGATGACGATGTCCTCGCCGGTAGCGGTATCATCGGCCCACGCCACCACGTACTCCGGCCCATGCTTCCCCTCCCGCACCCGCTCGGTGGGCAAGTCCAGGTGGATGTTGCCGCTCTTATCCAGCACGCCAGTGATGAACATCTCCGCCATCAAGGAGATGAGCCCGGAGCCACAGATCCCCCGGGGCTTCTCGCCCCCGATAACGCGGTAGGTGGCCTCGTACGTCTCCGCATTGATCCAGACCTCTTCGATGGCTCCCACGGTGGCGCGCATCCCGTGCACCACCCCCGCCCCCTCGAAAGCCGGGCCAGCGGAACAGGCACAGGCGATTAGCCAGGTGCAGTCCCCCAGCACCATCTCCCCGTTGGTCCCGATGTCCAAGAACAGGGCCAGCCCGTCCAACCCGCACATCTCCGAACTGACCACGCCCGCCGTGATGTCGGCCCCCACGTAGGAGGCGATGCCGGGCAAACAGTCCACCGTCGCCTCGGGGTTGACCTTCAGGCCGATCTCGCGAGCCGGGAAGACGGGCAACTGATTGACGGTGGTGATGAAGGGCATCAGGCGGATAGGCCCGGGGGGGATTCCGGCAAAGAGATGGATCATCGTGCTGTTGCCGGCTACGACCACCTTGTAGATCTCATCGGTGGAGATCTTCCGCTCCCGCGCTACCTTCTCCAGAAGTCGGTTCAGGGTTCCTATCACCAGCTCCTGAAGCTCCTGGAGGCCGTCCCCCTTGGAGGCGTAGATGATGCGGGAGATCACATCCTCGCCCCGGGCGATCTGGCCGTTGTAGTCGGCCGCCTGAGCCATCACCCGACCGCTCAGCAGGTCCACCAGCCAGACCACGTTGCTGGTCGTGCCGATGTCGATGGCCGCTGCCCACAGGCTCTCCAGGTGCTCACCGGGCAGGATATCCAGGATACGGGGCGGCCCCTCCGGGCGGTCCCAGGCATCCAGCTCGACCACCGCCGTCACCGTCCACTCCCCCTCCCGCAACACACGGCCCAGCTTGCGCAGCGCTGGCAGGGAGATTTGGACCTCCCGCAGATCGTAGCGACGGGCCAGCTCCCGCCGCAGGCGGGACCAGTCATCGGTCTGATCCTGGAGGGAGGGGGGCTCCAGAGTGACGGTGAACTTGCGCAACGGTTGGTCGTGGAGGTCGTAGGGGAAGGGCAGTTCCACCCTCGCCGCCCGCTTACCCTCCTTCAACCGCCGCTCGATCCGTTCCTGTGGAGGGATGGTGATGACCACATCCCCCTCCACCACGGTCTGACAGGCCAGCGCGTAGCCCGCTGCCACGTCTTCGGGGGAGAGGCGCTGGGTAGAGCGGCGGCGGACCTCTCCCCCCTCGACGATGACCGCACACCGCCCACACCGCCCCTGACCGCCGCAGGGCATCAGGATGTCTATCCCTGCCTGCTGGGCGGCCTCGCTCAGGAGCGTGCCTGTGGGCACCTCCACCTCCCGGTCCAGGGGCAGGAACCGGAGTCTATGTGTCGTCACAACCCCATTACCTCACGCCGTACTCCACAACTTCAGGAAACCGGGTAGGTCCACCGCCTCCCGTGGCCCGACCAGGATCTCCCAGCCCGGCAGTTCTTCTTCCAGCTCGCCCAGCAGCACCGCCACGTGTCCGGGGATGATCAGTTGATGATGGGCGATCTTTCCCTCGATGCCGGTCGTCTTGACCGTCTTGGCGATCCGCTCGGCGTCAAACTTCCCTGCGGCCCAGGCGGTGAGGACGCTCATCCCCTCGGCGTCCGCCACCAGGAGCCACCCGGGCAACCCGCTGCCATCCACCTCGTTGGCCACGGAGAAGTAGGTGATGGAGAAGTTGGTGGTGACCATGACCGGCGACTCCGGCGCGGGATCGTTGATCTCGTAGATGCCCGGCTGCACCTTGATCGGCTCCTGCGGGTTGGTGTAGACGTTGGTCCGCCAGGCCAGGAGGGCATAGGCGGATGCGGGGGTGAAGGTGTCTAGGACGACGAGGCCGGCATACTTGGCGATGTGCTGCGCGGCCAATTGGGCCTCTTCGATCCCGTCGGATGCCCCTTCGCCAGGGAAGGCGATGATCGGGTAGCCCAACGGGCGGAAGTTCTTCTTCAGGGCCA
>DQUX01000170.1 GCA_015662065.1 Anaerolineales bacterium
CGGCGGCAGGTATCACACCGAGGCACCTTGTCCACGATGTACGAATCGGGCAGGGCACGGGGGGCCATCTTGTAGACCGCCTTCCGCACCGCCAGTTCCTCCTCGAAGGGACTGGGCAGTTCCACCGGACAGACGGCGGCGCAGAGGCCGCAGTTGATGCACCGTTCCGTCTCCACATAGGTGGGGCGATGCCGCACCGTCACGGTGAAATCCCCCGCCTGACCGACGACGTGGATCAGGTCCGTGTTGGCGAGGATCTCGATGTTGGGATGGCGGTTGAAATCCAGGAAGGCGGGCGAGATAGCGGGGCGAGTGCAGCCGTAGCCGTGGTCGGAGGTCCCCCGGCAGAGGACGCAGTCGTGGGTGGGGAACATATACCCGAGTTGAGCCACCCGTCCGCCCAGCCAGGGCATGTTCTCCACTAGATAGACCTTCAGCCCGGCCTCGGCCAGGTCTATGGCCGCCCGCATCCCACCGACGCCCCCCCCGACGACCAGCACCGCCCCAGCGCTCTGATCACTCCTGGGCATACAGCCTCCTCAAAAAAGATCGTTCAACCATAGAGGCGCAGAGGACACGGAGCGAACTCTTTCTCTGCGTTCTATGTGTCCTCCGTGTCTCCGGGGTGAAATTTCACTCGTGTCGTGTGTAGTCCGGCAGGAGGATAGGGGAGATCACGCCGGTATCCCCCCCCGCCTCCTCCAGTTCTCGGTTCCACTTCTCCAGATGGGCCAGGGTGGGCCTGGCCGGCCTCACCCGATGGGCGTACTCCGCCGCCGACCGGCCCGCCCGTCGGCCGAAGACGGTGATCTCCAGAAGGCTGTTGCCCATCAGCCGATTGTGACCGTGCACCCCTCCACTCACCTCCCCGGCGATGAAGAGGCCCGGAACGTCGCAGGAGCTATCCGCCTTCAGCCGGACCCCGCCGTTCTGGTAGTGAAGGGTGGGATAGACCAGCATCGGCTCCTTGGTGATGTCGATGCCAAAGCGGCTGAACTGGCGGACCATCGCCGGCAAGGCCCTCTGGATGGTGCCGGGGCCGTGGATGAGCTCGATCATCGGCGAATCCAGCCACACCCCGTGCTGGCCCGTCGGCGTGACGATGCCGTTGCTCCGCCCCTTACACTCGCGGATGAGGGCCGCCGCCTCCACGTCGCGGGGCTCCAGCGGGTAGACAAACTGCTCGCCGAACCTGTTGACCGGCTGGGCCCCCAGCCCGCGCACCTTCTCGGTGACCAACAGGCCCACGATCTGTTCCGGGAAAGCCGCGCCGGTGGGATGATACTGCATAGACTCCAGGTAACCCAGGGGCGCGCCGACCCGATAGGCCAACACCACCCCATCGGCGGTCGCGCCGTAGTGGTTGGTGGTGGGGAATCCCTGGTAGTGGAGCCGTCCGCTGCCGCCAGTGGCCAGAATGACCGCCTTGGCCTTGATAAAGGCGTAAGCCCCGGTCTCCAGGTTCATTATCACCGCCCCGGCGATCTGCCCCTCGTCGTCCAGCACCAGCTCCACTGCGGGAGAGAACTCGCTCACGGTGATACCCTCCTCCCGGTTGCGCACCTCGTCCCGCAACGTGCGCATAATCTCCGCCCCGGAGTAATCCCGCGCCGAGTGCATGCGCTTACGGCTGGTGCCACCGCCGTGCGCCTCTACCATCGTCCCGTCGGGCTCCTTATCGAACATCACCCCCAGGTCCTCCAGCCACTTGATGACCGGAGGCGCATCCATCACCAGGGCCTCCACCAGCTCCGGGACGTTGGTGAAGTGCCCACCGCCGATCACATCCAGGTAGTGGATGGCGGGGCTATCCTCCGGCCGGTCGGCGGCCTGGATCCCCCCCTGGGCCATCATCGTGTTGGCGTCACCAAAGCGCAACTTGGTCACCAGGATGACCTTCGCCCCGTGCTCCTGGGCCAGGAGCGCCGCCGAGGCCCCCGCCCCACCCCCACCGATAACCAGCACGTCGGTCTCGGCCACGGGAGCACTCAGGTCGAAATCCGGCCCGATGTGGGGTCGGCCCTCGACGATTCGGGTCAGCTCAACGGGCATACGCTGCCCCTTGCTGACCCCCACCCGAATGGCCTGGAAAGTTTCTCCCTTATAGTCTGGGTGAAACCCGTTCAGGATCTTCTCCCGCTCCTCCAGGCTCATCGCCGGGAAGGTCTCCTTCAACCGTCGAGCGCGGGTGGCCTCGACCATACGGATGGATTCTTGCATCTCGGGCGGATACCCACTCATTCTCCCTTCCTCCCTCACTTCGGCTCAATATCCCGCGCCTTATACCGGGCCACTAGCTCTTCCTTGGCGAGGCTCTTCAACTCCTCAATCTCAGCCCGGAAGCGCCCGGACGCGATCTCCTCCAGCCGCTCCTCCAGATGCCTGGAGCGGGGTGCCAGGTAGCGGCCGTAGAGGCGGCGGGCCAGGATGGCGATGTTGTACTGCGCCTCCTCCGCCGGACAGCGGGCGGCGCAGAGGCCGCACATAATGCAATCGAACGAGAGGTCTGCTACCTGGGCGATGTCTCCCCGCATCCCCGCCGCCATATACGCCCGCACGTCGATCTCCTGGGGGCAAGCCTTGGTGCAGGCACCACACCCCAGGCACCGCAGCACCTCGGGGTAGAGGCTGAAGAGCGTGGTCGGCGTCGGCTCCAGCTTCGTGATGTCATAAGAGGCCCGGCGGGCGGGGAAGAAGGGGAGCTGAGCCAGGTACATGTTGGGCTGCACCACCGTCTGGCAGGCCAGGCCGAAGTAGAGCTTGGGGTCCCCCTGGATGCGATAGGCGGTGGCGCACGCACCGCAGAACCCGCCCCGGCACCCCACGCCGCGGATCATCTTATAGCCCGCCCACTCCATCGCCTTCATAATCGTCAGCGTAGGCGGGACCATGTACTGCTTGCCCATAATGTAGATGGGTATCAGTTCCGCCTCCGCCACTTCGAGCTGCTGCTCCGTCATCTGTTCCGTCACCATCTGTCCTCCCACTTGATCGCTAGTCAACTAGTCACCTAGTCACTAGTCACCCAGTCCCCGCATCCCCGCGTCACCGCTCCTCCCCCACCTCCGACCACTCATCCTCGCGGAAGGTGATCAGCGGCAGCGGCTCCTCCACATCCCGGCCCGGCACGTACTCGAAGACCGCCTGGACCTCGTGCCCAACCGCCCGGAAGACCCGGGCCACGGGCAGATCCGCCGGGCAGGCGTCGGTGCAGACCCCGCAACCGATGCAGGAGAGGACCATGTGGTTGAGCCGGGTGAGGTGGAAGAGCACCGTGTCGGCGGGCAGCCGGTAGGCCCCCTTTCGCTGCGCCCAGTTCATGTACTGGATCGGCTCGTGCTCGAAGATGGGGCTCTTGAAGAGGCAGGTCTTGCAGTAGCAGATGGGACAGGTGGTCATGCAGTTGTGGCAGCGCACGCAGGCGGCGAAGACCCCCTCGACCCCTTCCTTCTCCAGCCGTCCGCGGATCTCGGCAAACCGCTCATCCCGCACCTTCGTGCGCGCCGCGACGAGCTTCTCCACCACCTCCGCCCGGCGGTCGTCCGCCTCCGCCGCGTCCAGGCCCAGCCTCTTCCCCAGCTCGTCGGGCAGCGAGATCGGGATGCCGGCGGAGAGATCGGCGCCGAAGAGCTCCACCTGGATGTCCCCTCCCTCGGCGTGGGGCTTCTCGCACATCTGGCACCCATCACGGAGGGCGTATACATCCTGGGGGGCCAACTCCCCCCTCTGGACCGCTTCCAGGAGCGCCGCTCGGTCCACCCCGCCGTCGGCCCGCACCGCCCCGTAATCCGGCACGGTGTAGGCGCCCGGGCAGTCCACCACGACCGTCACCAGGTCCTCCAGGCTGGCCTGCTGGAGCTTGACCAACTCGATCAGCGCCCGGTACTCGCAGGGGCGCAGCACCGCCGCGACGCGCCCGCGGGGCTCTCGGATCGAGACCGGCCCGACCACCCGCGCCGCGTTCAACCCCATCACCGGGGCCAGCGGGTCCGCCGCGTCCAGGAGGGCCGTGTCCGCCACCAGCGCCGGAATCACCGAGCCGGAAGGGGTCTCCATCAGCACCAGCACGCCGTCCACAACCTTCTCCTCCAGCAGCCGCCGGAGAAAGCCGCGCACCGCTGCCAACACATCGTTACCCTCAACAGGTATCCGTGCTTGCATCATTCCTCCCCTAGTCCCCTAGTCACCTAGTCACCGAATCACCGCGTCGTCGCGTCTCCGCGTCCCTCACACCGCCCACTCCCGCCGCATCGGGTTAGGCCCTTTCTCCTTCAGAAACTCGGTCATCTGCGTCACCGTGTCGGCGAAGCGCTGCCCCTCAGAGGCGCTGATCCACCGCAGCCAGACTCGGTCCTCCTCCAGGCCGGACTGCTTGAGGATCTCCTTGAGAGCGATGATCCGCCGCCGGGCTTTGTAGTTGCCGGACTGGTAGTGGCAGTCGCCGGGGTGGCAGCCGCCGATGAGCACCCCGTCCGCCCCGTCCAGCAGCGCTTTGAGGACGTAGGTGGGGTCCACCGACCCGGAGCACATCAGTCGGATGATGCGCACGTTGGGCGGGTACTGGATACGGGAGGTGCCCGCCAGGTCCGCACCGGTGTAGGTGCACCAGTTGCAGAGGAAAGCGACGATCTTCGGCTCAAAATCCGTGGTCTCCATCTAGCGCACTCCTCTCAGGTCGCAAGTTTGCAAGTTGGCAGGTCACAGGGTTCACTCCACCAGCGCGTCTACCTGCGCCAGGATCTGATCTGGCGTGAAGTGCTGGACACGGATCGCTTTGGAAGGGCAGGTGACGGCGCAGGCTCCACACCCCTTGCACAGCACCGCGTTGACACGGGAGACGCCCCACAGCGGGTCGAGGGCCGGCGCATCAAAGGGGCAGACCTCCACACACATCCCGCACCCGGCGCACAGATCGGAGTCCACCACCGCCGTCTCCGAGATGATCGGCACCGTGCCCCGCAGCAGCGGGATCAGCGCCGAGGCGGCGGCCGCCTTCGCCTGGGCCACCGTGTCTGGGATGTCCTTCGGCCCCTGGCAACAGCCAGCCAGGAAGACTCCGTCCACCGCCGTGTCCACCGGCCTCAGCTTCGGATGGGCCTCCAGGAAGAAACCGTCGGCCGAGCGGGGCAGTTTGAGAAGCGCGGCGACGTCGTCCACGTCCTCCCGGGGCTCCATCCCCACCGCCAGCACCACCAAATCCGCCTCCTGCTCCACCGTCTTCCTTAGCAGCGTGTCCTCCACCCGCAGCACCACCCGGTCCCCCCGGCGGTAGATCTCCGAGACATTGCCCCGCCGATAGCGCACCCCCGCCCGCCGCGCCTCGTCGTAGAACTCCTCGCCGCGCTTTCCGAAGGCGCGCACGTCGATGTAGAAGACGGTCACCCGACTCTCCGGCAGCAACTGCCGGACCAGTTGGGCCTGCTTGCCGGAGACCTGGCAGCAGACGCGGGAGCAGTAGGAATGGCCCAACCGCACGTCGCGGGAGCCCACACACTTGATGAAGACCACCTCCTGCGGGACCCTTCCGTCCACCGCCAGGTCCCCCTCGGCCAGCCGCCGCTCCATCTCCAGGGTAGTGATCACCTGCGGGTACCGGCCATAGCCGAACTCCGGCTTGGCGTGGGGGTCGAAGACGTTGTAGCCGGTGGCGACGATGATGGCCCCCACACTCAGGACGTGCGCGCCCCCTTGCTCCCTGCTCCCCTGCTCCCCTGTCCCCCTGCTCCCCGTAACCGCCACCTCAAAGCTGCCCACGTACCCCTCCACCCCGACGACCTGGGCTTTGAGGAAGAGGGTAATGTTCGGATGGGCCTGGACCCGCTCGATGAGGGCGGGAAGCCATTCGGAGACCGGCTCCAGCTCCGGGAAGGTGCGGTTGAGCTCGGCCACGCGCCCCCCCAGATGGTCGCTCTTCTCGACGATGTAGGCCGGGAAACCGGCGTTGGCCACGTCCAGCGCGGCCACCAGCCCCGCCACCCCGCCGCCGATGACCACCACCCCCGGCGTCACCCCTACCTCCCGCTCCTCCAGCGGCTCCAGCCGGATGGCCTTCGCTACAGCAGCGGCGACCAACGCCTTGGCCTTCTCCGTCGCCTCCCCGCGGTCCTGATGGACCCAGGAGCATTGCTCCCGGATATTGGCCATCTCGAACCGGTAGGGGTTGACGCCCCCCTCCTGCGACGCCGCCCGAAAGGTCGGCTCGTGCATACGGGGGGAACAGGAGGCCACCACCACCCGATCCAGCCCCAACTTCCGACCGTCCTCCTTGATCAGGGCCTGGCCCGGCTCGGAGCACATATAGGTATATTGCCGCGCGACCACCACCCCCGGCAGGGTCTGGGCGAACTCCGTCACCGCCTCCACGTCCACCGTCGCGGCGATGTTGGTGCCGCAGTGGCAGATGTATACGCCGATCCGAGGTCGAGATGTCATCCAGAAACGCTCCCCGCAAACTCCCGTTTCAGGTTTCAGGTCCCAGGTTCCAGGTCGACTCAACCCGAAACCCTACAACGCCTCCACCACCAACTCCATAATATCCATCACCTTCAGCCGCTCCTCCAGCCCCTGCACCTTGACCGCGTCCTCCAGCATAGACATACAGAAGGGGCAGGCCACCGCCAGGACCTCCGCTCCGGTCTCGGCGGCCTCGTGCACGCGCTGGAAGGCCAGCCGCTCCTCCGTGTTTGTCCCCTCGAACCACATCCGCCCGCCGCCCCCCTCGCAACACAGGCTCCGCTCCCGGATGCGGTCCATCTCGATGAACTTCACGCCGGGGATGGCCTCCAGGATCGCCCGCGGCTCGTCGAAGACCCCGTTCTGCTTGCCCAGGAAACAGGGGTCGTGGTAGGTGACCTTCCGCTCCACCCTGCCCGAGAAGGCGAGCTTCCCTTCCCCGATCAGCCGGGCGAGGAACTGGGTGTAGTGAAAGACCTCGATCCCCTCCAGGCCGTACTCGTGCTTGAACGTGTTGAAGCAGTGAGGGGAGGTGGTGACCATCGTTGGCGCGCCGACGCCCTCCAGGAGCGGCTTCCCTTCTTCGACCAGCATCTCGAAGAGCCCCATCTCCCCTACCCGGCGCACCTCGTTGCCGCAACAGGTCTCCTCCGTGCCCAGGATGCCGAAATCCACCCCGGCCGCCTGGAAGACCCGAGCCGCCGCCTTCGCCACTGCCTGGGACCGCATATCATAGGAGGGGACGCAGCCGACAAACCACAGAAGCTCGCATCCGTCCCTCGCCGACTTGATGGCGAGCCCCTCCGCCCAAGCCGCCCGGTCCTCCCGGGCGAACCCCAGAGGGTTCCCCTGGCGGAAGATGGACATCAGCGCATCGCCGATGGTGCCGGGAATCTTGCCGCTCTCCACCAACTGGCTCCGCAGGCTGATGATCAACTCCGCCGGCCGCACGTCCTTGGGGCAGCGCTCCACGCAGGTAAAGCAGGA
>DQUX01000242.1 GCA_015662065.1 Anaerolineales bacterium
GCCGCCGAGGAAGCGGTGCTCTCGGCGCTCCTCGCCGCCCGCGATATGGAAGGCCGAAAGGGCAGGTTCGTCCCCGCCCTGCCCCACTCCCTCGTGACCGGTTGAACCATCCGCCCCCGATCCGCCACTTACCGGTGAAGGGGGCGAGATGAACCCGAAGTTCTCAGGTAGAGTGGAGAAAGACCTGGCCCTGGTGCGGTACTACGAGCTGTTGCGGCAGGGCCTCAGGCAGACCGAAGAGGTCAGGGACGTGGTTTGCAAAGTCAAGAGCCTACGGGCTCGCCATCGGTTGCTGGTACGGCGATTGGCGCATGTGGTTGGAGGCTAAGGGGGTGAGGTGGCGGAGGACCGCGAGCTCATCTCGCGTGTGGCGGCCGGGGATGAGGCCGCCTTTCGGCAGCTTTATGAGCGGTATGGGGACCGGGTGTTCCGCTACGCCCTCACCCTCGTTAGGAACCTGCACCTGGCCGAGGAGGTGGTGCAGGAGACCATGGTGGCGATCTGGCGTGGCGCGGGCTCGTTCAAAGGGGGCTCGCGGGTGTCCACCTGGATATTCGGCATCGCCAGGAACCAGGCCCACGCTCTTCTGCGGCGGGAGGTCCGGGGGGAACGGGTGCCGGAGGAGTCCCTTACCCTCCCCGATCCCGCCGAGGCGGTGGAGCGGGAGAACCGGGTGCTCTCGGCCCTGGCAAAGCTCCCTCCCGACCAGCGGGAGGTGGTGGTGCTTGCGTTTTACGAAGGGCTCTCCTACCGGGAGATCGCCCGCTTGCTCGGGGTTCTGGAGGGGACGGTGAAGTCGCGGATGCACTTTGCCAAAAGGAAGCTCAGGGAGGCGCTTACGTGAACTGCCGGGAGGTTCGGGAGCTGATCCCATGGTACGCGGCTAGGAGCCTCCCGCCTGAGGAACGGGAGGAGCTGATCCTCCATCTGGCGGGGTGCGCTAGCTGCCAGGCCGAACTCGCACAGGCGGTGCGGCTTGTGTGGGGGGTGCGGGAGGCTGTTCAGCGATTGCCTGGTGTTCCCGGGGAGACGTGGGGCAAAGTCCTCGCCCGTACCCGGGGAATACCCGTGGGGAGGCTCGACCTAGGGTCGTTTTTGCTCGGCATTTCGGTTGGGCTTTCGGTGCGCGTGCGCGAGGGCAGGGTTCCTCTTACTGGGGAACTGAGGGTCTTGGGCCGGAGGGTGCCCTTGTTTGAGATCGGAGGAGGTGCAAGGTGAGCGAGGAGCGGAAGCACGAGGCTGAAGATGTACGGGAGTTCCTGGGCGTGGTGGCAGACCGGGTACCTGCCCTGCTAAGGGAACTGCGGGATGTGTTCTACTCCAAGGACGCGGCTGAGAACATGGCGGAAGCAGTGGCCACGTTCTACAAGAAGCTGGTCGAGGCTGGGATACCCAAAGAGGACGCCCTGGACATGGCCCGGGGGTACATGATCAACCTGCGGGATGCTTTGGGGCACAAGGGCCTTGGGGGGATCAAGATCTGAGACGCGGAGTGTTGCGAGGAAGAGGAGGAAGGCTGAGGTCTTTCCTTGCCTGGCTGGGGGTCGCCCTGAGGGTCGTGGTGATAACGGCCCGCTTTGGGGACATGACGGCGAGGTTTCTCGTGGCCCGCCGCCGCGCTGCCCGGACCTTCTACCGGCGCCTCGTGAAGGCTGGGATCTCCGCAGAGGTGGCCAGAGAGCTAGCCGAGGGCTACCGGGGCCCATCCCTGGGGGGCCTCTTGACCCGCCGGGACTAGGGAAGTTCAGCTAAGAGAAGAAAGGGGGAAGGCGGCTTTCGCCCTCCCCCTTTGCCTAAGCCCTAGAGCTTACGGAAGCACCTCGAACGCCAGGAACAGGTTCCGCTGGTGGGGGTTGAAGTTGTTGTCGCTGGCCAGGATCAGGGAGGGGTGGCCACTCGGGAGCACCGGGCCCAGGCAGATGGCCTCGATGTTGTCCGGCACAACCGGGATGTCCGAGTACTCGGGGATGGCCGAGATCCGCAAAAGCAGCGTCTTCTCCACCGCGCTGCC
>DQUX01000298.1 GCA_015662065.1 Anaerolineales bacterium
AAAGGGCTATCCAGTTGAGTCCCCATTTACTGGAGGAGTTGCGCCAGCGCATAACGGTGATGCTCCAGAACGACCTCGAAGAACTCAAGGATGCTGGGTGGTTCACCGAGGAGTGGCTCACCCGGGTTTTGGAGGAGGCGGATAAGGAGTTCAATAGGGCGTTCGAGAGGTGGCGTGAACTTTACCGCATGGCCACCGCCCACTTGAGGGAGGCCCAGCAGCGCCTTGAACGCGCCCGCACGGGGGAAGAGCAGACCGAAGCGAGGCGGCAGGAGGACGAGGCGTTGCGACAGCGGAACCTGTTGCTGCAGGTGGAGGTAGCCCGGGAGGAGAGCGATTTCTATCCCTACAGATATCTTGCCACCGAGGGGTTCCTCCCCGGCTACAATTTCCCCGCGCTCCCGGTACGTGCCTGGGTACTCCGGGGCACCCAAGGGGAGTTCATCTCCCGCCCTCGCTTCTTGGCGATAACCGAGTTCGCGCCCGGGAACATCCTCTACCACGAGGGTGCTAAATGGCAGGTGGTCGCCTTCCAATCCCCTCCCGGCGGTCTGGAGCGGCGTTGCAAAGTGAGGATCGTCTGCCGCACGTGCGGAGCGTTTTGCGAGGGCCACTACGATCGGTGTCCGGTTTGTGGAACCTGTTTTGATGGGACCAATAGCGCCCTCCTCGAACTCCTCGATATGCCCAATGTGCGCCTCCGGAGGAAGGAGAGGATTACCTGCGCCGAGGAGGAGAGGGCGCGTCGGGGATATGAGACCGAGGTGGCATTCCAATATGCCCCTTCAGCCGACGGCCGACTCAAAAGGGGCGAAATCGTCGTGGATGGCGACCCCATCGCCAAATTGGTCTATGCCCCGGCGGCCACGATCCTGGTCATAAACCACGGTTGGCGTATGGCCAGGGCCGAGGGGTTCCTTATCAACTTTCGCACGGGAGATGTTGAGGGGGCCCAGGGATTTACCGCCATCCAACCTGGGAATCGCCGGGAGGATATTCGGAGGGTGAAGCTGTGCGTGTGGGGCACCCGGAACCTGCTCCGGTTACAGCTCCCGCGGTTGGTGGATGACCGCGAGTTTGAGGTAACCCTTCAATACGCCCTGAAACGGGGGCTCGAGGAAGCCTTCCAGTTGGAGGAAGATGAGATCGGTGCGGTGTGGGTCGGTGAGGGGGAGCACCGTTCCTTGCTGTTCTACGAGGTCGCCGAGGGCGGAGTAGGCGTGTTGAGGCGCTTGGTGGAGGAGCCAGATGCGCTGGCCCACGTGGCACAAGAGGCCCTGAAGATCTGTCACTTCGACCTCAAGGGGAACGATCTCAAGGGGGCCTGCAAGAGGGCATGCTATGAATGCCTGCTCAGCTACAGGAACCAACTCGAAGCCCATCTCCTCAACCGCAAAGCCACCCTCCCCCTGCTCTTACAGCTTTCCCGCGGAGAGGTTCAAGCATTTAGCGGGGAACGCCGCCGCCCGGAGCATCTCCAGTGGCTTCGTTCCCGGTTGGACCCCCGCTCCACCCTCGAACGCGCGTTCCTTGAAGTCCTCGAGGACGGACGTTATCGCCTGCCGGATGAGGCCCAAAAGCCCATCCCCGAACTCGATTGTCTGGCCGACTTCTTCTACGAACCGAACGTAGTCGTCTTCTGTGATGGGCCGGACCACGACGCCCCCGACAGGCGGGAGAGGGATCGCCGGCAGAGAAGGGAACTCTTGGCCCGGGGGTACCGGGTGATCGTTATCCGCTACGATGAGGATCTGGACGAGCAGATCAGAAGATACCCGGAGGTTTTCGGGCATCCCTGATCGATGGGACCCCTGCGGTGGTGAGACGGTGAGTGAGGGCCCGTGGGACCACATCTTGGTGGAAGGAACCCTGGGACGAAGATCCTCTTGGACCCAAGTTTGACACCGCAAGGTAGAGATTTGCCTTGAGAAGAGCATTTCAGGGGCTATCTGGCGGACGTACCCACTACGCCCTCCACCACCCGGGGAGGTGGGGCCATCCCCGCCGCCCGGAACGCCTGGTACGCATGCCCGGTAAGCTCGGTGCGCACAAGATAGGGCTTGCCCTTCACCTCAAGGTGCACCGCCTTCACCCGCCCAAGGTCCGAAAGCACCTCCCGGAAGCTCGCCTCCACCCC
>DQUX01000159.1 GCA_015662065.1 Anaerolineales bacterium
AGCGCTGGGAACGCGGAACTCGGAACGTAGAACATAGAACCTGGAACGTGAAACGTGATACGTGATGCGTGAGATGCGAATTGCGAAGGGAAAAGGAGAGAAGCGATGGGTGATCTATACGAGCGCGTAAGCGAGACCCGGACCGGGCTGGAGAAACTGCTGGGCAAGATCCCCGGTTACAAGGGCTACAAGGAAAAGGAGATGCGGCGGGAGTCGGATAAACTCCTGCGCGAGACGGTGGCAACGCAGATGGAGATTCAACGCCGACGGATGGACGACCTGCAGAAGCAGTTGATCGCTGCGGGGCGGTTCGAGTACCTGGACGAGATGGGCAACGCGACAACGAAGCTGCAGACCTTCATCGACCGGGTACGGAAGGCCGCCTATGGCTACGCCGGCCTCTTCGACGCCGTCCGTGTGCGCGAGGAGGAACTGGACCGGCTATACGACTTCGACAACCAACTGCTGGGGTTTGTCGAACAACTCTCGGCGGCCCTGAGCAACCTGGAGACCTCGATCCCCGGCGGCGAGGGGCTGGCCGAGGCGGTTCGACGGGTAATGGACATCTGCGCCGAGGCCAACCGCACCTTTGATGGGCGGGAGCAGGTGATCCTGGGCGCGGTCTAGGACGTGATACGCAACACGCGATACATTGTATTCCATATTGCGTATTCCGTATTGTGTAAGATGAGTGAAGGGGAGGAGCGAAATGGCAAGAGTATTCGACGTCATCGAGTTTGTAGACGAGAGCGGGCGGGAGATCGTCCACCGGTTCCCCGAGCGGGGTTCCGGCGATTTCCGCATCGGCTCGCAGGTGATCGTCCGCGAGAGTCAGGCGGCGGTCTTCTTCCGCGATGGCAAGGCGCTGGATGTCCTCGGCCCCGGCCGTCACACCATCACCACCGCCAACATCCCCCTGCTGGTGGACCTCATCGGCAAGGCCTTCTCCGGCGAGACCCCCTTCAAGGCGGAGGTCTACTTCGTCACCACGCGAGAGTTTCTGGATATGAAGTGGGGGACCCCGGAGCCGATCACCATCCGCGACCCCGTCCTGCGTATGGCCCGACTGCGGGCGTTCGGCACCTTCGGGATGTCCGTCGCCGACCCGCAACTGTTCGTCAACAAGATCGTCGGCACCCAGGGGCTGTACCGAACCTCCGATGTGGAGAAGTTCCTCCGCAGCATCGTCATCACCAAGCTGACCGACCTCCTGGGAGAGATGGAGAAATCCATCTTAGACATCCCGGCGATGATGGAGGAGCTGGCATCCGGGGTTCGGGCCAAGGCGGCCGACGACTTCACCGCGCGGGGCATCAACCTGACCGCGATCTACATCGAGTCTATCAGCCCCACCGAGGAGACGGCCAAGGCCATCGACGAGGCGGCGGCGATGGGAGCCATCGGCGATATGAGCGCCTATATGCAGTTCCAGGCCGCCCGAGCGATGCGGGATGCGGCCCGGCAGGAGGGAGGGGCCGGGCTCGCCAGCGCCGGCGTCGGCCTGGGGGCCGGGGCGGGGATGGGCATAGCGATGGCGCAGATGATGGGCCAGGCAATGCAGCAGCCCCAACAACAGCCGACGACCCCGGAGCCCGCCGCTCCCCAGACTCCGCAGACAGCGGAGGACGTCCAGACTATGCTGGACAATCTGGACATGCGGCTGGCGGCCGGGGAGATCAGCGAGGAAGTCTACAATAAGCTCTACGCCAAGTGGGAGGCGCGGCTGAAGAAGCTGAAGGGAGAGTAGCCCCCCAAACAGAATAACCACGGAGGCACGGAGAACACGGAGGCTCCCCAGGGAATTCCCCAAAAAGCTCCGTGCCCTCCGTGTCTCTGCGGTTTTACCCTCCTCCTCGCTTCTTGCTTCCTGCCCCCTGCTCCCTGCCCCCCACCAACGCTTCTCCCAGCCGTCTCCGCACCTCCGCCGGCAGCGCTTTCCTCGCCCCCGGCCCCCGCAGCCAGGATTTCACCTTCTTACCGTAGAAGACCGGCACCGGCGGGTCCTCCACGTTCAGCCGGGTGTCGGGGTTGATGAAGAGCACCACGCCCTGCACCGGCACGTCCACGTCGGGCAACCGCTTCTCCAGGTAGCGGGTCATCCGCGCCACCTGCCGCCCCACATCCGCCTCCGGTAGCCCCAAGCCCTCCTGGCCGGCCAGTTGTCGCAGGAACTTAGCCCGCTGGCGGTGATGCCACTTGCCGTCCTTATACGAGATCTCCCCGGGCTGCGACCGCACCACGAAGACCGTCAGCCCGTCCGGCCCCAGGAGCACGTGGGGAACTGGGAGGACATACTGGAGGAGTGTATACCGGTTGTCCAGCCCCTTCAGGGCGTTGCGCACCCCTACGTGGTGGGCCACCGGCCCGGAAAACCGCTCGGCGTAGTACCCACCGACGAACGAGAGCAGCACCCCCACCAGCAGCGCCCCCATCAGCCACCCCTGCATCAGAAGCGGGGAATCGGTCTGGGTGAACGAAAAGATGAAGGCGGCCAACAACACCCCCAGCCCGGCCAGGCTGGCATACCGGCCGATGAAGGCCCGGCGAGCGACATACTTCTCATTAACAACAATTCTCATCTCACCCCTCGCCCCGTCCCAGCACCAGACAGGCGTTCTGCCCCCCCAGGCCGAAAGAATTGGAGAGCACAACCCGCACATCGGTCCGCCGCGCCTCCCCCGGCACGTAATCCAGGTCGCACTCCGGGTCTGGCTCCTCCAGGTTCGCCGTGGGGTGGATGACCTGGTCCCGAAGGGTCAGCACACAGGCCACTGCCTCGATCGCCCCGGCTCCCCCCATCGCGTGGCCGATCATGGACTTGGTGGAGCTAATGAGGACCTGGTAGGCGTGCTCACCGAAGATCCCCTTGATCGCCCGCGTCTCGATGACGTCGTTGAGGGGGGTGCCGGTGCCGTGGGCGTTGATGTAATCCACCCCCTCCGGCCCGATCCCGGCGTCGTCCAGCGCCCAGGCCATCGCTCGCATCGCCCCCCGCCCCTCCGGGTCGGGCTGGGCCACGTGGAACCCGTCCGAGGAGGAGGCGTGGCCCAGCACCTCCGCTAGGATCCGTGCCCCCCGCGCCCGGGCGTGCTCCAGGCTCTCCAACACCAGCATCCCACACCCCTCGGAGAGGACGAAGCCATCCCGATGGGCATCAAAAGGACGGCTGGCCCGCTCCGGCTCGTCGTTGCGGGTGGAGAGGGCCCGCATCGCGCAGAAGCCGCCGACGGAGACCTCGTGCACGAACCCCTCCACCCCCCCGGCGATCACCACCTCCGCCGCGCCGCGCCGGATGAACTCCGCCGCCTCCCCCACCGCCTGGGTCCCGGTAGCGCAGGCGGTAGAGACAGTGGAGATGGGCCCCAACGCCTGCGCCCAACGGCTCACGTGGTGGGCAGGCATGTTCGCCAGCGACGCAGTGATACCGAAAGGGCTCACACGAGCCAGCCCCTTCTCCCAGAGGGTGCGTGCCTGGGCGAAAGCCCACTCCAGCCCGCCGACCGAGGTCCCGATCAGCACCCCCGCCCCCGCCCCCAGCGGGGGCTCCAGCCCCGCGCTCGCCAGGGCCTCCTGAGCAGCGGCGACAGCGAACTGGGAGGCGCGGGCCATCCGGCGGGCCTCCTTGAAAGGGATGTACTGCCTGGAGTCGAACCCCTTCACCTCCCCCGCGATCCGGGAGGGGAAGGGAGAAGCGTCAAACTGGGTGATGGGGCCGATGCCGGACCGCCCCTCCAACAACCCCTGCCAAGTCTCCTCGGCCGTGAGGGCCAGCGGGGTGATAGCTCCCACTCCGGTGACGACGACTCGCCTACGACCGCTCATCCCCACCCCCCTATCCCGCCTGCGCGATGCCGGCGCGGATGACATCCACCACCCCGCCCGCCACCGCCCGGCGGGCCTGCCCGACGGCGTTCTTCACCGCCTTGGCGTTGGAACGGCCGTGGCCCACCACCACCACCCCATCCACCCCCATCAGGAGCGCCCCGCCGTACTCGGCGTAGTCTAGCCGCCGGGCCACCCGCTTGAGCGAGGGTAAGAGCAATGCCAGCCCGGGCAACGCCACCAGCAACCCCGGCACCATCAGCACCAGCCCGGCCTTGGCAAGCCCTCCGCCTGTCAACTCCCGCTTGAGATAGCGAAAGAGGAACGAGGCGATGGCCTCGGTGGTCTTGATTACGACATTGCCGGTGAAGCCGTCGGTGAGCACCACGTCGGCCACCCCCCGGGTGACCTCCTTCGGCTCCACATTCCCCACGAAGTTCAGGTCGCTCTCCGATAGGACGGCGAAGGCGTCCCGCACCAGCATGTTCCCCTTGTCCGGCTCCTCCCCGTTGGAGACCAGCCCAACCCGAGGGTTGGAGATCCCCCAGACCTGCTCCACGTAGGTCGCCCCCATACGGGCAAACTGCAGGAGGTCCTCCGGCTTGCAGTCGGCGGTGGCACCATTGTCGAGCAGGAGGACCGGGGTGTCTGCGACCGGGTAGATGGTGGCCAGCGCCGGCCGCCGGACGCGCGCCCCTCCGCCGCGAATGCGCCCCAGATCGAAGAGCGCAGAGGCCAACACTGCAGCGGTGTTCCCAGCGGAGACGAAGGCGTCCGCCTCCCCCGCCTTCACCAGCCGCATCCCCACGCGGATGGAGGCATCCCTCTTGCGCTTCACCGCGTCGGTGTGCTCGTGCATCTCGATGACCTCCGGCGCGTGCACCACGGTGATGGGCAAGCCCGCCGCGTCGTGCTTCTCCAACTCCGCCCGCACCACCTCCTCGGGACCTACCAAGATGATCGCGTCCCCCCACTCCCGCGCCGCCATCACCCCGCCGGCCACATCCGGCGCCGGCCGATTATCCGATCCCATCGCATCCAACACGATCCGCATCTTCCCCTCCACCTCCTTGCTCCTCTGCTCCCCTGCTACTCTCCCATCACCTTGATCACCATCCTCTTCGGCCGCCGCCCATCAAACTCGGCGTAGAAGACCCGCTGCCAGGGCCCCAGGTCGAGGCGACCGTCGGTGATGGGGAGGATCACCTGGTGGTGGATCAGGAGAGATTTGAGATGAGCGTCCCCGTTGTCCTCCCCGGTCCGATGGTGGCGGTAGTCGGCCCGGTAGGGAGCCAGCTCCTCCAGCCACTCCCAGATGTCCTGATGCAGCCCCGGCTCGTCGTCGTTGACGAAGACCCCGGCGGTGATGTGCATAGCCGAGACCAGGACGAACCCCTCGCGAACCCCGCTCTCCCGGACCGCCTCCTGCACCTCGTCGGTGATATGGATCAGTTGCCGGCGCTGGCGGGTGTTGAAGGTCAAATACTTGGTGTGGGATTTCATCGCCCCCCCCTCCCCTCCTAACTACGGTTTGCCATTGTACCCCGCCTGCGGCGGGTTGACAAGTGGGCAGCGGGGGGTATAATTATGATCCAAGCGCCCCGGTGGCGGAATAGGCATACGCAGCAGGTTGAGGGCCTGTGCCCGACAGGGCGTGGAGGTTCGAATCCTCTCCGGGGCACCAGATTGCAGCTCATCCGCATCGCGCCGCTCATCCGAGCGGCGCTTCTGCTTTCATTAAAACAGGACGTATACAAAGACCCCGAACCCCAGGCCGGTAGTCTCCCTCTTGAGTGTTGGTACTGCTTGCCCATCCCGCCGGGCGCCGAACCGCCCGGCTCGGTCGGCAAAGCCCCCTTCGGGGGCCGG
>DQUX01000164.1 GCA_015662065.1 Anaerolineales bacterium
AGTTGTCATCAATATCATGCCATGGGTAAAAAAGTGTGTCAATAGGAAGCAAGTACTATGTAGAGTAAGGACTCTTCTGATGCCGGGCGGGCAGCCGTCGGAGCCCGCTCTGCCCCTACCCCCGGCTTGAGGGGCCGGCGCGGGGCTGCGCCGGTGGGGAACGCCATCCTGCGCCGCCGTATCCACGGCAGCGCAGGCAAAACGCGAACAGGGCAAACCGACCGCTCTCCGGCAACTCACGGAAGCGGGATGTCGAAGACCACCCGCGTACCCCGGCCAGGGTCGCTCTCCACCTGGAGCCACCCTCCCAACATCTCCACCCGCTCCCGCAGCGTGTCTAACCCCATCTCCTCGGCCATCGGGCCGTCGGTCAGTTCCTTCATCTCGAACCCGCTGCCGTCATCCTCCACCGCCACATGCACCCGATCGTCCCCTATGTCCAACGTCACCTGCACGCTGGTGGCATGGGAGATGTCGCGGGCCTTGCCGAGTATCTCCTGCACGATGCGGAAGACGGTGACCTCTTTGTAGGAGGCGATCCGACGCTCCCGGCCGGTGACGACGAGGTTGACCCGGACGCCGTCCCCCTCGCTGAAGCCCTCCACATATCGCCGCATGGTCGGCACCAACCCCAGGTCGTCCAGCATCATCGGACGCAGGTCGCTGATGAAGGTCCGCACCCGTTGGAAGGTGGCAGCCACGGCCGCCTTGAGATTGGAAAGTTCCGCCCGTGCCCGCTCGGGATCGGAATCGAACAACCGCTCGCAGATCTCCGCCTGGAGGACCAGGTTGGTCAACGCCTGGGCTGGCCCATCGTGGATCTGGCGGGCCATGCGCTTTCTCTCCCGCTCCTGAGCCTCGATGACCCGGACCACCGTAGGCACGATCTCCCCCTCCCCCTCCGCCTGCTCCAGCAGCGAGGCCTCCTCCTGGCTCAGCTCCAACACCCGCCGCAGGAGACGCACATGCGCCTCCAGGTTGCGCTGATCCGACTGGAGCTTCTCCAGTTGCCCGCGCATGGTGAAGAGGCGCTGTTGGACCTCCAGTACGGCGGTGTACGCCTCGCGGATGTCCTCCCGAGGCATCGTGTCGAAGAGGGATTCGACGTGCCGCAGCCGGTTGGTGGCCTGGGCGTTGCGCTGCGAGAGCCGGTCCACCTCCCCCGCCGTCTGCTGGATCAGCAGGTCGATCTCCTTCAACTCGGTCTGAGTCCGCTCGTACTCTTTGCGGCACTCCTCCAGTAACTGCTGAAGAGAAGAGCTGGACTGGGCCTCCGCAACCATCCTCGCCTCCTAGGACGATTCGCCTTCAGAATCTGACCGCAGCGGCACCCATCCGTGGCGGAGGGCATAGACCGCCGCTTGGGTGCGATCTGCCACCCCCAGTTTGCTCAGGAGCGCTGTGATGTGGTTCTTTACCGTCTGGTGGCTGATGCCCAGGTGGTAGGCGATTTCCTTATTGCTCATCCCTGCCACCACCAGCCGCAGGATCTCCATCTCCCGCGCCGAGAGGGGGGAGAGATACCGGTCCTCGTGGAACACCTCCCCACCGAACTGCCGGAACCTCTCCAGCAGCCATTGGCCGATCTCCCTCTCCGTGAGCACCGCGCCGCCAACCACGTAGTGACCGGAGTTCACCTCCCGGATGGTCACCACCAATTGCCGGGGGTCCACATCCTTGGGATGGTAGGCGGAGGCCCCGGCCCGCACGGCGTGGTAGACCTGCTCCTCGTCGTCATAGGCGGTCAGGATAACGACGTTGATCTCAGGATGGGCATTCTTGATCCGCCGCGTCGCCTCCAGGCCGTTCATCCGGGGGAGGTTGACATCCATCAGCATGACATCGGGGGAGACCGCGGCCGCCTTCTCCACCGCCTCCTCGCCGTCCGATGCCTCCCCCACCACCCGGATGTCCCCCTCGGCGACCAGTACGTTCCGCAGGCCCTCGCGGAAGAAGGGGTGATCGTCCACGATCATGATCCGGATCTCGTCCATAGCCCGCCCTCTCTAACTCTAGAGTATACCACATCATTCTTTG
>DQUX01000400.1 GCA_015662065.1 Anaerolineales bacterium
CAGGAGGCCGCAGCGGCCGAGGGGGTGGGCCGCGCGCTGGGTGAGCGCGGGGCCATCCTGATCTGCGGCGGACGGGGAGGTGTGATGGAAGCCGCCTGCCGCGGGGCCAAGGAGGCCGGGGGATTCACCGTCGGCATCCTCCCCGGCGCTGACGTGCGAGAGGCGAATCCCTACGTAGACCTGCCTATTGCGACCGGTATGGGGCAGGCACGCAACCTCATCATCGCATGTACCGCCCAGGCGGTGATCGCTGTGGGCGGAAGCTTTGGGACGCTCTCCGAGATCGCCTATGCCCTTCGGTTCGGCGTGCCGGTGGTCGGGTTGGGGACGTGGCATGTGGAGCGGGCAGGCCATCCCCCGGTCTCCATTCACGCTGCAGAGGATCCCCAAGAGGCGGTCAACCTGGCGCTGACATTGGCCCGGTAGGGCAATAGTATGTTTCTGGAGAGGAGCCCGCGAATCCCTATTCGCGGGCGCGCTGGAATGGGATTCCGGCGCTACCGCAGGACCGAAGCAGCGACAGACCCGGCAGCGGCCTGCGCCCCAACGCTTTGGCGCGCCAACCCAGAAAATGCGATCGCCCTATTGGCCCGGCGGTAGGCCTTGGCACGGCCGGCGGGTCACGTCAGATCCCAGAGCGCCAGGCCGGTGGCGGGGTCGCGGCGACGCTGCGCCGTTCCCGGCAGCACAAAGAGAACCACCTCCAACGTAGGAGAGACGATCCCCTCCGCCAGATGCCCGCCTAGGGTGCTGCCATCGGAGCGGCCAAGGACCGCATGGGCGTGGATCACAGGGCTGCCATCCTCCCCCCGGCTGACGTTGCCGCTCAGGCTCACCACCTCCACCTGCTCCTCCACCGGCAGATGGCGATAGGCCTTGGTCACGGGGTCGAAGTAACCCAACGTCGCCCGGCGCAGCGCGCCGATGGCCGAGAGCATGGCAAAACCCACCTGGTGCTCGTCTGCCCAGGCCCGTAGGGCGGTCATCACCTCCTCCCCAGGCTGCAGCCGGATCAGGAACCGCCCATCGATCTCTTTGACATCCATCCCCACCTCCGATGTGCCAACATCACCACATAGACGCGGAGGCTCTCTGTGCCCTCCGCATAACGCCTCCGCGCTGGAAGTCAACACGCACAAAGCGTCACATCCCCTGCCAGCAGCCGGTGGAGGGCGCCGTCGGGGGTGCGGAGAAGTAGTGTTCCGTCCTCATCCACTCCCTCCGCCATTCCGGTCACCGGCCCCCCGGAAGTCATCGCCGTCACCCGCTGCCCCAGCGTCGTCAGACGGGCGGCCCACTCGGCGTGGGGGCTCTCGCCCGCCCGCAGCCCCTCATAGCGGGCCTCCACCCCGGCCAGGATGGTCGCTAGCAGTGTTGCCCGGTCCACCTCCCGCCCGGTCTCCGCCAGGATGCTGGTGGCATCTGGCGCCAGCGCGGGCAGCGTCTCCAGCGACACGTTGACGTTGATGCCAACGCCGACCACGGCGAAGGCCACCCGCTCCCCCACCACCCCCGTCTCCGTCAGTACCCCGGCCAGCTTCTGCCAGCCGGACCCTGATGCCACGATCAGGTCGTTGGGCCACTTCAGCCCTACCTCCAGCCCGGCGACCTCCCTTATCGCGTCCGCCGCCGCGAGGGAGCAGAGCATCGTCAGACGAGGAATCTGAGGGCAGGGCAGGTTGGGCCGGAACAAGACTGAGAAAAGGAGGCAGGTGGACGGCGGGGCCAGCCAGCGGCGGCCCAACCGACCCCGGCCGGCCGTCTGCTCCTCGGCCACCACCACTGTTCCCTCCGGCGCTCCCTCCCCCGCCATCTCCTTGACCACGTCGTTGGTGGAGCCGGTGCGTGGAAGGACCACCAAGTTTCGCCCGAAGATCTGCGTGGTCAAGGCAGCCCGAACCCTGGAGAAGAGAATCTGGTCCATCAGTAGCACCATAGCTCGCGCTCCGCTGTGCAGACAACCGTCGGCAGACAGGCAGCGCAAAGAATCAGCACGAACTGTGCTCTATATTTCAAGTTTTGTTGCCTCCACAGATAACACCACGAGACTGCAGGCAGGCCGGTTCCTCGGCCCAAGGGGGGGCTTTCACAATAACTACTCCCTGGCACGGTAAAGGTTCACCCGGTCGTGGCCGGAGTCCCCGTACCCCTCGTACCCCGCCGCCGATTGTCACTGGCGGCGATTCGGTGTACAATCGGGAGCCATGAACCACCTGTGGACTCCCTGGCGGATGCCGTATCTGCGCGGTGAGGAGCCCCTGCCAGAGGGCTGCCTCTTCTGCATTCAGCCCCAGGCGGAGGACGCCGAATCCCACATCGTCCACCGGGGCCAACTCTGCTACGTGATCCTCAACCGGTTCCCCTATAACAACGGCCACCTCATGGTGGTCCCCTACGCCCACGTGGCGACACTGGAGGACATGGCCGCCGAGACCCTGGCCGAGTGGATGGCCCTGACCCAGCTCAGCCTGCGGGTGCTACGAGAGGCATACGCCCCTCAGGGGTTCAACGTGGGGCTGAACATCGGCGCGGTGGCCGGCGCGGGGATCGCTAACCACGTCCACCTGCACGTCGTCCCCCGGTGGGGTGGGGACACCAACTACATGACCACCGTGGGAGAGACCCGCACCATCCCCGAATGGCTGGATCAGACCTACCGGCGATTGCGACCGTTGTTCGAGCGGATGAGCAACGAGCATCAAGCATCGAGCATCAAGTGACCAGCAACCAGTTTGACAATACGCTCTGGGGGGATCTGTGACCCCCGACTTTGGCTGAAAATGGTAGCTTTCGGCCAGAGACGCGGGTCACAGACCCGCTTGGAGCCTTCAAAGTGAGGGTTTTGTGTTGAGTGACATTGTCAAGCTAGCAACAAAGGAGGAAACGCCTGTGTCCACAAACCTTCGCCAAGCCGTCATTGTCTCCGCCGTGCGCACCCCCGTCGGCAGATTCCGGGGCACCCTGGTCCCTCTCTCCGCCTCCGACCTGGGGGCGGTGGCGATCCGCGCTGCCGTGGAGCGGGCCGAGGTGGACCCCGCCTCCATCGACGAGGTGCTGATGGGCAACGTTGTGCAGGCCGGGCAGGGTCAGGCCCCCGCCCGGCAGGCGGCCATCAAGGCCGGGCTTCCCCCCACCGTCGGGGCCACCACCGTCAACAAGATCTGCGGCTCCGGCCTCAAGACGGTGATGCTGGCCGCAGCGATGATCGCCGTCGGCGATGGCGAGGTCTTCGTCGCCGGTGGGATGGAGAGCATGAACAACGGCCCCTACGTTCTCCCCAAAGCCCGCTTCGGCTACCGGCTGGGGGACGGCAAACTGGTGGACGCGATGGTCCACGACGGGCTGTGGTGTGCCTTCCAGAACTGGCATATGGGGAACGCCGCCGAGTGGATCGCCCGGGAGTACGGATTGACCCGGGAGGAGTTGGACGAATACGCCTACAACAGTCACATGAAGGCCATCGCCGCCATTGACGAAGGGCGGTTCAAGGACGAGACCGTGCCCGTAGAGGTCCCCCAGCGCAAAGGGGACCCCATCCTCTTCGACACCGACGAGGTCCCCCGGCGGGATACCAGCCTGGAGAAGCTGGCCCGCCTCAAGCCCGTCTTCCAGCCCGATGGCATCGTCACCGCCGGCAATTCCCCCGGCATCACGGACGGCGCGGCCGCCGTGGTGGTGATGAGCCGGGCCAAGGCGGAGGAGCTGGGCATCCGCCCCCTGGCTCGCATCCTCGCCTACGACCAGGCGGCGGTGGAGCCGCTCAAGATCTTCACCGCCCCCATCTTCGCCGTGCGCAGGCTGTGGGAGAAGACCGGCACCACCGTGGACGATTACGACCTCTACGAGGTCAACGAGGCTTTTGCCGCCCAGACCCTGGCGGACGGGCGGGACCTGAACCTGCCGTGGGACCGGGTCAACGTCAACGGCGGGGCCATCGCCCTGGGCCATCCCATCGGCTGCTCTGGCGCACGGGTCCTCGTCACCTTGATCTACGCCCTGTGCCAACGGGGCCTCAAACGGGGCCTGATTACCCTCTGCCTGGGCGGCGGGGAGGCGGTGGCGATGGCGGTTGAGCTGGAGGGGTGACGAAACGCGCAACACGCAGCACGTGTTCCGTATTCCGTAGGAGGTACAATGGACATCAAGCACATCGCCGTCATCGGTGCGGGGACAATGGGCCACGGGATCGCGCAGGTCTGCGCTGTCCACGGCTACCGGGTCACTCTCATTGACATCCTGCCAGAGCAACTGGAGCGGGCGCTGGCTGCGATCCGCAAGTCGGTGGATAAACTCCATGCCAGGGGCCGCCTGACCGACGAGCAGCGAGAGGCGGCGCTTTCCAACATCGTCACCGCGACCGAATTGGAGGCGGCTGCCGAGGCCGACTTCGTGGTCGAGGCGGTGGTGGAGAGGCGGAAGGTCAAGCAGCAGATCTTCACCCGGCTGGACGAACTGACCCGCCCTGATGTGATCCTGGCCAGCAACACCTCCTCCATCTCCATCACCGAACTGGGGGCCTCAACCGGCCGCCCCGACCGGGTCATCGGCATGCATTTTATGAATCCGGTCCCGCTGATGAGGCTGGTGGAGGTGATCCGAGGGCTGGCGACCTCCGACGAGACCGCAGCCGCCGTGGTCACCTTGGCAGAGAAGCTGGGTAAGACCCCCGTGGAGGCCCAGGACTACCCTGGCTTCATCTCCAACCGCATCCTCTGCCCGATGATCAACGAGGCCATCTACGCCCTGATGGAGGGGGTCGGCACCGCCGAGGCCATCGACACGGTGATGAAGCTGGGGATGAACCACCCGATGGGCCCTCTGGAGCTGGCCGATCTGATCGGGCTGGACGTGGTCCTCAGTATTATGGAGGTCCTCCACGAAGGTTTGGGGGACGATAAGTACCGCCCTTGTCCCCTCTTGAAGCGCATGGTGGCCGCCGGTCACCTGGGTCGCAAGACCGGGCGGGGATTCTACAGCTATACCTAGCGCCCTTCCCGCGTCTTCGAGGGGCCCAGCGGCCCTCCCATCCTGTCCGCCGAGGAGGATCCGTGACGGAAGTCTGGCAATACGTCGCCGGCCTGGGAGCGATCACCGGGCTGGTACATCTTATTCTCTTCCTCCGTCTTCTCCTTCGACGCACCAGAGAGACGGAAGAGAAGCAGGCCCTGCTGTACCTGGGGCTCAGTCTCCTGTGGGGGGCGGCGGTATCGCTGGCCGACCTGCAGGCCATCTTTCTGCCCATCGTCACCGACCCGGCCGACCGTCTCATCCCCGTCCTCGCCACCGCCCTCTCTACGGCACAACTTCTGCTGATCTGCACCTTCCTGGAGTTCCCCATCCTGCCCGTTCTGGCCACCGCCGGCGGGACGTGGACCGCGATCCTGCTTCTGGCCAACCTCTACTCCCTCGTCGCCTCCCCTCTCCCCATCCCCCTCCTCCAGATCGCCCAGGGGGGGTGGGTGCTTCTGACGGGCGTCGGGATAGGGCTGATGATGGCGGCCCTTTTCCGTAGCCGGCTGGCCCTCCACCGCAACCGCGCCCTCTACTGGCTGCTGACCGCCGTACCACTGATCGGCGGGCAGGCCCTCAGCCTCCTCCCCGCCGGGCCGCTGCGGGGGACCGGCCCCTTCCTCCACCTCTTCGGTGCCATCGGCCTGACCCGGGGGGCCGTCAGCTACTGGCTGCCCAACGTCAAGGCGGTGCTCCGTTCGGCCCTTCGCTTCTTGCTCCTGTTCGCCGTCACTGCCGCTCTCCTTCTAGGGATGGTGGTGGGGGCGGAGGCGCTCACCGAACGGCTCCCCCTCCCCCACACTGTGCTGGTCGTGGTCCTGGCGGTGGTCGCCGCGCTGGCCTACCTGCCCCTATACCGGCTGCTGCAACGCCTGGTGGACCGCCTGCTGGAGGGGGTGGGATTCGATCCGGCCCAGGCGTTGCGCGATTACAGCCAGACCATCGGCACGGTCCTGGACCTGGAGCAACTGGCTAACCTGGCGGTGCAGACGGTGGCCGAGGTGCTGGACGTGCGGCGCGGGGCGCTCCTGGTGGCGACCGAGACGGAGCGGGGAGGGCTGCAGCTACAACCGGTGCCGGGCCTGGGGGAGGTCCCCCAGGAGGTGCTCGAGCTGGAGCCCATCAGTCCCATCCTGGCCCGCATCCGCGAGGATGACGACCCTCTTTTCCAGTACGAGATGGACCGCCACCCGGTTCTGCGACAGGCGGCCAGACGGGAGCGGGTCGGGCTGCGCGCGCTGGAAATGGAGGTCTACCTCCCCATCCGCTCTCAGGAGGAGTTGACCGGTCTCTTGGCCCTCGGGCCGCAGGGGACGGGGGAGCCCTACGGCTTCCGCGATCTGGAATTCCTCACCACCCTGGCCCACCAGACCGGCGTGGCGCTCCAGAACGCCCGCCTGTTCGAAGGGCTGCGGGACCTCAACGTGCGTATCACTCAGCTCAACGAGAATCTCCGCGCTGCCTACGAACGACTGGAGCGGCTGGACCGGGCCAAGACCGACTTCCTGACCATCGCCTCCCACGAGCTGCGAACGCCGCTGACCCAGGTGCGGGGGTATGTGGACATCCTGGTCGATCTGGCGGAGACGAGAACGCTGACCCCGGAGCAGGTGCTGCGCATCGCCGAAAACATCTCCCGCCCCACCCGGCGCCTGGAGAACATCATCGATGCTATGATAGACGCCTCCCAGATCGATGCCGAGGGACTCACCCTGCGCTTCGTGCCCACCACCCTGGCCTCGACGATACGCCTGGCCATCGAGCGGTGGCTGCCGGCGCTGGAAGAGCGGAACATCACCCTGACAACCCAGGGGCTGCAGGAGATCCCTCCCATCCACGCCGATATGGAGCGGCTGCGACAGGCCTTCAGCAACCTGATCTCCAACGCCATCAAGTTCACCCCCGATGGCGGGAGGATCGCCATCGAGGCCCACCCGCTGGACGAGGAGCACTTCGAGGTGACGGTGAGCGACACCGGCATCGGCATCAGCCAGGCCGACCAGGAGCTGATCTTCGAGAAGTTCTACCGGGTGGGGAGCGTCCTCCTGCACTCCTCGGGGGAGTTCAAGTTCAAGGGAGCGGGGCCGGGCCTGGGGTTGCCCATCGCCCGCGGGGTGATCGAGGGGCACGGCGGCTGTATCTGGGTGGAGAGCGAGGGGTATGATGAGGAACGCTGCCCCGGCAGCGTCTTCCACGTCGTGCTGCCGCACAGGGCCCATCGGGGCCCCTGCCGCTGGAAGCGGCCCGAGGCGTAGGGCGGGCTGTCGGCCCGCCTTACGACCTCCGTCGCACCCTCAGTCGGAACCCGTCCACCCGAACGACCTCGACCTCCTCGCCAACCTCCACCGGCCCCTCCTCGGCGACGGCCCGCCACCGCTCTCCCGCCACCAGCACGCTCCCCTCCGGGGCCAGCCGAGTCTTGACCACCCCGACGCGGCCGATCAGCCCCTCCTTCCCGGTGACGGCGCGGGGCTTCTGCGCCTGCAACGCCTTGGCGACGACAAAGGCGAAGAAGAGGGCGGTGAGCACCGCCACGGTTACCACCAGGGGGATCGAGATCGTGCCGTAGGGGGAGGTGAGGGGGGTGTTGAAGAGAACCAGCGCACCGGCGATGAGCGTCCCCACGCCGGCCGCCGTGAGCGCTCCGTGAGTGGGAGCCTTGATGTCCAGCACGAAGAGGACGAAGGCCACCCCAATGAGCACCAGCCCCAGCCAGTTGAAGGGCAGCACCCCAAGGGCGTAGGCGGCCAGGGCCAGGCAGAGCGCTCCGACGAAACCCGCTACCCACCCGCCCGGAGAGGAAAGCTCGATCAGGATCGCCTGCACGCCGATGGCCAGCAGGATGAAAGCGACGTTGGGATTGACCAACGTCTGTAGCAGTTGCTCGATGGGGGACATCGGCACCGCCCGCGTCACCGCGCCGGCCGTGTACAGCGTCACCTCCGTGCCGTCCCCCAGCGTCACCGTGCGCCCGTCCAGGCCGTCCAGCAGGTCGTCCAGGTCGTAGGCGATCAGATCGATCACCCCCAGCTCCAACGATTCTGCGGGACCGGCGGTGGCGCTCTCCCGGATGGCCCGCTCGGCCCAGTCCACCGCCGCCTCCCCCCGTCGTTCCGCGAAGAGCCCGGCGTGCTCCACCATGACGTTCATAAGCTTCTCGACCATCGTGTCGTCGGCCTCCGCTCCGCCGGGCAGGGTCACCGGATGGGCCGCGCCGATGGTGGTGCGCGGGGCCATCGCCGCGCCGTGGGCCGCCAGCAGGATCAGCGTCCCCGCCGAGGCCGCCATCCCTCCTCGGGGCCAGACGTGGACAATGACGGGCACTCTGGAGTTCTCCAGCACCTTCATGATCTCCGTCATCGACGTCACATCGCCTCCGGGCGTGTTCAGCCGCACCACCACCGCCATCCCGCCGCTCGCCTCCGCCAACTGGATCCCCCGCTCGATGTAATCTCCCACCGCAGCGGTGATGGCGCCGTCAACTGTGAGCACGTAGACGATTCGTTCGCCCTGGGCCGTTGCACCTCCGGCCGTCAGGCAGACCGCCAATAGCAACGCCATCATTGCCTTCCTCATAGTCTCCTCCCACCCTCATTATACCTCAAAACGCACGGCCCGACAGTAGCGGACCTCTCCTTGGTGCTGTTTCACAATACCGACCTGGGCTTTCTCGCCGACAGGGCAGCCTGAGCGGGGTGAGCGAAGCGAACGGAGTCGAGGGACGAAGTCGAAGGCCATCTGTAGGCGGCGCGGAAAACGGTGGCTGCCCTTCGACTCCGGCGGCTTCGCCGCCTCCGCTCAGGGCGCGGCCCTGAACGGAGGCGTGTGAAGGCTCACTCTCCAAGCGGGTCTGCGGTCCGCGTCTCCTAAGGGCAGATGTCCATCTTTATCCCCTTGGACGGTGGTAGAGAACTGGCAATTTTCCCCCCCTGGTGTACAATATCCGCCATGCCCACCCCCGTCAACCACCTGATCATGGCCCAGGAGACCATCGAGAGCGGATGGCTCACCCCTTCCGCCCAACATCTTTTGGAGGCCGAGCGCGGCCCTTTCCTGCTGGGGCACACCGCGCCCGACGTGCAGACGGTGAGCGGCCGACCCCGCCACGAGACCCACTTCTACACCATTCCCCCCGGAGATGACGCTCCCGCCCACCGCGCTCTGCTCGCCGCCTACCCCGAACTGGGCAGACGCGACCGACTGACCCCGTCCCGTGCTGCCTTCCTGGCCGGGTACCTGGCCCACCTGCTGGTGGATGAGAAATGGTGGCGGGAGATCTTCCACCCTTTCTTCGGCCCCCAGGCTGGCTGGGCCACCTGGGAGGAGCGGCTATTCCTGCACAACGTGCTCCGCACCTGGCTGGACCGGCAGGACCAGGCCCGGCTGGACGGGGGGGAGGCCGAGACGTTGAGGGGGGTTGAGCCCCAGGGATGGCTCCCCTTCGTGCGGGACGAGGACCTGCAAGCCTGGCGGGACCTGTTGGTGGAGCAACTGCGTCCCGGCCGCGCCATTCGCACCGCCGAGGTCTTCGCCGCGCGGATGCGCCTCCCGACAGAGGCGGTGGAGAGAGCGCTGGAATCGCCCGAGCAGATGGCCCGTATCTTCCGGCACGTGCCGCCGGCGCGCCTGGGGACCTACCGGGCCGACGCTCTGCGCCACAGCGCGGAGCTGCTCAACGAGTACCTGGCGCCAATTATGTTTGATGTTTGATCTAATGTCACATTAACATAAAACCTTCACTTTGAAGGCTCCCGGCGGGTCTGCGACCCGCGTCAGAGCATAGTGAATTCAGGCTCCCAGCGGGTCTGTGACCCGCGTCAGAGCATAGTGAATTCAGGCTCCCAGCGGGTCTGCGACCCGCGTCTCCGGCCGAAAGATGCCGTTTTCGGCCCAAGTCGGGGGTCACAGACCCCCTCAGAGCATAGTGAATTCAGGCTCCCGGCGGGTCTGTGACCCGCGTCTCCGGCC
>DQUX01000135.1 GCA_015662065.1 Anaerolineales bacterium
CGGCAGCCTCGGTCTCGTAGACCGAGAGCCGGCCGACCGGCCCGTTGTCTTGCCTCGGCCAGCATATTCTGTTGTTATTGTGCAACAACTCTATTAGAACTGCGTTAGAGGATGGAGGGGGCCCTTTCAGTCCGAGGGCGGGGGGGAATACTTGCCCCAGGGCTGAAATGCGCCCGGATACAGGGGCAAGAGGGGGCCGTCACGCCGGACGGACGACCAGGACGGAGCGCGGGGCATGTTCCACCACCTGCCGGGTCACGTCCCCCAGCAACCACCCCCTTAACCGGCCCGCCGTCCCCGACGCGCCGATGACCACCAGGTCATAGTCGCCCTCGCGGGCCTCGCTGAGGATCTCGTCGGCGGCGACGCCGTAGCGCAGCTTCAGCTCCGCCGACACCCGGTGTCGGGCCAGGATCTCGGCCCCGCTCCGCAGGTGCCGGGCAGTGGGGGTATCGGTCTGGAGCAGCTCAGGCAGTGTCTCCTCGATCTCATCAAGCCCGGTGTACATGCTGGGGACAGGGCTGATCACGTGGAGGAGAGCGGCCCGGGCGTGGGCCGCCTCCGCCAGCCGAGAGCCGGCCTCGATGACCGGCTCCGCCACATCCAGGCCACCGGTGCAGATGAGGACCCGCTCCAGGTGCGGCCCGGCCCGCCTGACGACCAACACGGAGATCGGGGCCCGGCGGATGATCTGCAACGTCACGGAGCCCAGCAAGCGCTGTGTCAACGGGGAGCCCTGGCTGGCCCCAACGACCACCAGGTTATGATGGCCTCTCCGAATCTCCGTCAGAATCCTCTCGGTGGGGTCCCCCTGCCGGATGCGGCGGGTCACCGTCAGGTCCGGCAGCATCTCGTGGGCGCGGTCCAAAACCCGACGGCCAGCCACGCGCTCTCCCCTCCGACTGATGACGTGCAAGAGGGTGACCGACGACTGGGTGCTCCCGGCGATCCCCCCCCCGAACCGGACCGTGGCTTCGGCATAGGGCATACCGGCGATGCAGAGCAATATCTTCATAAACTCCCACTTTCTAGTGAAACATCCCGGCACTCAGCAGCCGGGCCAGCACCATCACGGCCCCCACCAGGGGCAGGGCTGAGAAGAACAACCGAATCCGTGGCCCAGCGAAGAACCGGGTGGAGGTCGCCCCGATCTGCGCTCCGAGGGCGGCGCCGGTCTGCATCACCAGGGCCATGATAATGTCCACATTCCCTTTGATGGCATGGGTCAATGTGCCGAAACCCGCCGAGATCACCACCTCAAACAGGTCCGTCCCTACAGCGATATGGGTGGGGACACCCAGGAGGTAGACCAACATCGGCATACGCACGAAGCCCCCCCCCACCCCCAGGGCCCCGCTCAGCAGGCCGGTGAGGAACCCAACTCCCAGCACCGCCCACACGGAGACGGAGACGATGCCCGAGGCGGGAAAGGAGAGCCGCGGCGGCAGGGCGATACTGTGGACCCGCCGGGCGATGCCCTCGAATCCCAGGGCCTCCTGCACGGCCAATCGGTCCTTGCGGATCATACGCAGCGCCCGCAGGCTCTCCCAGGCGGTGAATAGGCTGATGGCGAGGAGGATCAGGGTGTAAGCCAGCCCGATCGCTACGTCCACTGCACCAAGGACCTTCAGCGCCTCGATGATCTGCGCCCCGCCCTCGATCCCCAAAATGGTCCCCACCACCATAACCAGACCCAGCTTAAAATCCACGTGCCCCAGAGCGCGGTGACGTCGGGCCGCAACGATGGACTTGCCGGTCATATGGGCCAGGTCCGTGCCCACGACGAAGTGCATCGGCACGCCAGTCCAAAACATCAGCGGCCCGGCGATGAATCCTCCGCCGACGCCGAAGAACCCACCCAGGACCCCCACCAGGAATCCGATACCGGCCAGCAGAAAAGGGTTGACGGTCACGCCAGCGACAGGGAATTCCATCGTCAAACTCCCTACTCCAGCCGACCCAGCCCAAGCCGGTCGAGGAGGAAGGAGGTGGCGGCATCCAGGAGCACGCCCTGAGCCACGATCAGCCCCAAGCCGGCAAAGGCGTAGAGGGTCAGGTCGTTGTGAAAAAGCCGCGTCAGGGGTTCAGACAGCAGCTCCAGCACGACGACGAAGTAGGCAACTACCAGGATGCCGTACAGGACCAACTCGATAGCGAGGTTGCGTATCAGCCTTCGGATTTCCCGTTCGTCCATCCTGCCTCCCGACAGATCCCGCCAGCCCTGCCTACCTCTCCCCCCGCACCTCGGCCTCCAGACGGGCGAAGAAAGCCTCCATAAAAGCGTGTCGCTCCCGGGCGATGGCCCGGCCGGTGGGGGTGGTGAGCACCTCCCGCAGGCAGGAGAGCTTGAAAGCGAACTCGTGGACCGGGGTGTGTTCCGGGGTGCCGGCACCCTGGGCGCGGGCGACCTCCAGGGGCACCCACAGCCGCTGACCGCGGGCTCCGGCGTGGGCGAAGGCCCGGGCCACGCCGATGGCCCCCATCGCGTCCAGCTTGTCGGCGTCGAAGAGGGCCCGCGCCTCGGGGGTGGCCGGGTCGGGCCCCGCGCGGAAGCGGTGGGCGGCGATGGCGTGAACCACCGCCTCGACCTTTTCGGGCGGGCGACCAGCCAGGATCTCCCGCGCTCGCTCCGCTCCCACCTCGGCGTGATCCTGTCCAGTGATCCGCTCCTCCGGACGGCCCAGGTCGTGCAGCAACGCCGCCGCCCGCACCACCTCCAGATCGCCCCCCTCCGCCCGAGCGATCCGCTCCGCCAGCACCAGCACCCGCAGGACGTGGTCGAAGTCGTGGCCGCTCTCGGCCCCCCGGTAGTACCGCCGGGCCTCCTCGATCCCGAGCATCCCTGCCTCAGGCCGGGAGGCGGCTGAGCCACACTGCCAGGAAGGTGAACAGAACCGCCAGGAGGACGGCGGTCAGGACCAGCGCGAGCACCCGCCGACGGATCTGCCAGGCGTGGTAGCGGCCGGTAACCCAGAGGAAGAGGCCGACGGCCAGCGCGACGCCCGCCAGCACCCCTACGGTGTAGGTAATGGCCGTGGCCATCAGGGCGGGCAGGTTAACCCGCACGATGAGCCGGCCAAAGAGGGCCAGAGAGAAGCGGCTTCCTAGAAAGGCGTACCCCGCCCCCACCAGCAGCCCCAGCAGACTCACGACGACCCCCTGCCATCGCCCGGGCCCCCGCTCCAACCACAGAGTGATCAGCCCCAGCAGAACCATGGTCAGGGAGAACGTCAGGATGAGTATGGAAAGCAATTCAACCATCGCCACCCCCTCTCTTCCGGCCGTCGGCGTCATTATAGCCCAGGAAGGGTAGAACGGCAACAGCCGGAGGCCGGGGTTTTCGAAAATCGCTGAAGCCTCTGAGGAACGCTGAGGGCACTGAAAGCCGGACGGTTCGGCGTCCAGCGGGTGGGGTGAAGCAGCACCAACACTCAAGAGGGAGACCACCGACACCCTCCGGCGAGAAAGAAAGAACCCCGGCACAGAGTACCGGGGTCGGGTTACACCGGTGCGAAATGGCTAGAAATAGGCTTCACCTTCCTCCTCAACAACGCCCACCACGTCCACCGCCTGCGGGCCCTTGGGGGTATCCTCGATGGTGAACTCCACCCGCTGTCCCTCCTCCAGGTTGCGGTACCCCTCACCCTGGATGGCGGAGTAGTGGACGAAGACGTCCTCCTCCGAGTCGTCGGGACGGATGAACCCATAGCCCTTGACGCGACTGAACCACTGGACTGTTCCCCGACTGCGGCTGTTGGTCTCCATTTTTCTTGCTGACCTTCCTTTCTTCAAGACTTGCTGATGTTCCCCGGCCTGTTCGACAGGGGAACGGAGCGGAACATACCATAGGTCTCCTCTCTTGTCAAGTGAACCCCCTTGACTTTTTCCCTCCCCCCCGATAGAATGAGGCGGCTGAACCAGCCTGGGCGGGTATCCTAAATCCATACCAGGGAGAAAAGTGTGACTCGCCGTATCCTGATCGTGGATGCCAACGAAGCCTTCGCCACGATGCTCCGCCAGGGCCTGGAGGAGATGGAGGATGTAGAGGCCAGCGTCGCGGCCACCGGCAGGGAGGCCCTCCGGGCTGTTGCCGCGACCGAATACGACCTGGTTATCGTGGATCTGGACCTGCCCGACGTCGAACCGACCCTCCTGGTCCGCACCCTCCGCCGCGAACACCCCCCCCTGAAGCTGGCGGTCATCCCGCTGGTAGGGGAGGAGGTCCCATCGGAGCTGGCGGACGTAGAGCTGCAGGGGGCGCTCCCCAAGCCCTTCTTCCTGCCCGAACTGCCGGGCCGGATTCGGGCGCTCCTGGCCGAGCCGGCGGATGTGAGGCCGGTCGTCAGGCGACCCGCCCCCCCGGTCCAGGAGCAAATCCCCCAGGTGGCCCGCCTGATGTCCCGCCTGGCCCAGGAGGTGGGGGCGGAGGCGGTGCTCCTGACCCAGGGAGAGACGCTGCTTGCCCACGCGGGGCGACTGCCGGAGGAGGAGGTGGCCGTCCTGGCCTCCGTGGTCTGCGACTCCTGGCGCACCTCCGCCCGCGTCGCCCAGATCCTGGGCAAAGAGCAGCTCCGCTTCGAGCAGAGCATCGAGGGGGCGGAGCACCTGCTCTACTCGCTGGCCCTATCCGACGACCTGATCCTCTCCGTCGTCGTGCGGGGGAAGGTCCCCCTGGGCATGATCCGCCACCGGTCCAAAGAGACGGCAGAGGTAATCCGGGGGTTGGTGGGATGACCAAGAAACTGGTCCTGATAGACGGCCACGCCCTGGCCTACCGGGCCTTCTACGCCCTGCCGGTGGAGGGCTTCGCCACCCGCGAGGGCGAGCCCACCAACGCCACCTACGGCTTCACCGCCACGCTCCTCAACATTCTCCAGGAGCACCACCCCGACTACATCGCCGTCTGCTTCGACGCCGGCCAATCCGGCCGGGACGAGATCTACCCCGCGTACAAAAGCCAGCGGGACCGCATGCCGGAGGAGATGCAGGTTCAGATGGACCGTATCCGCCAGGTCGTCGAGGCCTTCGGCATCCCCGTCTTCGAGGTGGAGGGAATGGAGGCGGACGATCTCCTGGGGACGCTGGCGCGGCAGGCGGAGGAGAAAGGGGTAGAGACCCTTATCGTCACCGGCGACCGGGACCTGCTGCAACTGGTGGGGCCGCGCGTCCACGTCTTTCTCTCCGGCCGCCGCCTCTCCGAGGGGAGGGTCTACGACGAGGAGGCGGTCCGAGCCCGCTACGGGGGGCTCTCCCCCGCCCAACTGCGGGATTACAAAGCGCTGGTGGGGGATAAGTCGGATAACATCCCCGGCGTGGCGGGGGTGGGGGATAGGACGGCCACCCACCTCCTCCGCCGGTATGGATCGCTGGAGGCTATCTACAGCCACCTGGACGAGATCGAGAAGGCCCGCTTCCGCACCGCGCTGGAGAAGGGCCGAGACGCGGCCTTCCTCAGCCGGGAGCTCTCCACCATCCAGACCGACATGCCGGTGGAGTTGGACCTGGAAGCGTGCGCCGCCCGCGGCTACGACCGGAAGCGGGTGATGGACCTGTTCCGCCGACTGGAGTTCCGCTCCCTGATCGACCGGCTTCCGCCGGCCGAGGAGGGGCCGGCCCGACAGCTCTCTCTCTTCGAAAGGGAAGGGCCGGTCCGGCAGCCCACCTCCCCGACCGTCCCCCACATCGTGACGGAGCCGGAGCAACTGGCGGCCCTGGTGGAGCGGCTCTCCCGCGCCCCCACCATCACCTTCGACACAGAGACCACCTCGCCAGACCCGATGCGGGCCGACCTGGTGGGCCTGGCCCTCACCGACCGGAAGGGGGAGGGATGGTACATCCCGGTGGCCCACCAGCAGGGGGCCCAACTGTCGCCGACGGAGGTCCTGGAGGCGGTCCGCCCGCTTCTGGAGGACCCCCGTCTGCCCAAGCAGGCCCACAACGCCAAGTACGACCTGGAGGTCCTGGCCCGTCACGGAGTGCGGGTGCAGGGCCTGGCCTTCGACACGATGATCGCCGAGTGGCTCACCGATCCGGCCAGCCGCAACCTGGGGCTGAAGAACCTGGCCTTCGCCCGTCTGGGGGTGGAGATGGCCCCCCTGCGGGACCTGATCGGCTCAGGGCGCAAACAGATCACGATGGCGGAGGTGGGTATAGCCCAGGCCGCCGCCTACGCCGTCGCCGACGTGGACATGACCCACCAACTGGTCCAGGTCCTGGAGCCGGAGCTGAGGGAGAAGGGGCACTGGGACCTCTTCGTCCAGATGGAGATCCCGTTAGTGACGGTGTTGGTGGCGATGGAGGAGGCAGGGGTGGCGCTGGACGTCTCCTTCCTGGAGCGGATGTCGGTGGAGTTGGGTCGGCGGCTGGCGGAGCTGGAGGAGGATATCCACCGCCTGGTGGGGTACTCCTTCAACATCAACTCCAGCCAGCAACTGGCGAAGGCCCTCTTCGAGGTGTTGGGGCTGCCCACCCAGGGGGTGCCGCGCACCTCCACCGGCCGGTACTCCGTCGCTGCCGGCGTGCTGGAATCCCTGCGGGGGACCCATCCGGTGATCGAGCGCATCCTGGAGCAGCGGGAGCTGGCCAAGCTGAAGTCCACCTACGTGGACGCCCTGCCCACCCTGGTCAACCCCGAGACCGGGCGGCTGCACACCTCGTACAATCAGACCGGGACGGTCACCGGTCGCATCTCCTCCAGCGCGCCCAACCTGCAGAACATCCCCATCCGCTCCCCTCTGGGCCGTCAGGTGCGGCGGGCCTTCGTCGCCCGGCCGGGGTGGCTGCTCCTCGGGGCGGACTACTCCCAGGTGGAGCTGCGGGTGCTGGCCCATATCTCCGGCGATCCCGGGTTGCTGGCCGCCTTCCGGCGGGGGGAGGACATCCACGCCACCACCGCCGCCGCCATCTTCGACGTGGGGCTGGAACAGGTGACTCCCCAGCAGCGTCGCTTTGCCAAGCAGATCAACTTCGGCCTGATCTACGGGATGAGCACCTACCGGTTGGCCCGCGACACGGGGCTGACCCAGGCGGAGGCGGAGAACTTCGTCGCCCAATACTTCGGGCGCTTCCCCAAGGTGCGCGAGTACCTGGAGAACACCATCGCCCAGGCCAAGAACCGGGGGTACGTGGAGACTCTGCTGGGCCGCCGGCGGTACTTCCCGGCCCTCCAGAGCACCGCCCGAGGGCAGGAGCAGGCCCGGCGGCGGGCGGAACGGGAGGCGGTGAACGCCCCCATCCAGGGTTCGGCGGCCGACATCATCAAACAGGCTATGCTGCAGCTCCACCGGGCCTTCGAGGAGAAGGGGCTGCGCGCCCGGATGATCATCCAGGTCCACGACGAGCTGGTGCTGGAGGTCCCCCGAGAGGAACTGGACGCAGTGGCCCCGCTGGTCCGGGAGGTGATGGAGTCCGCCTACCCCCTCCGCGCTCCCCTCAAGGTGGACCTTAAGGTAGGCCCCAACTGGGGAGAGATGGAACCGCTGGCGGTCTGACCTCTTCGGCCTCTCCCTTTGTAACCGAATCGTAACCTCTCTCGCCGCTTTTCTTCCTTATAATAGGAGTGAACGTGCCTGTGTTGCTACGGCCGAACTGCGCGTGGTGGCCGTAGGCCGCGTTCCAGGCACGAAAGGAGGGAGGAGCGATGATCAGGCGATGGCTGATCGCCACCTGCGCGGCTGTGATAATGCTGGGGGGGGTGGGAACGGTTCTGACGGTCGCCCAGGGCGGTTCCCCGCAGGTTCCCGACCACTTCCACATCACCGAGTACGCCGACCTCTCCCCGTCCACATACGGGTCCTACCGCAACCCGACCGCCCTCGCCGTCGGCCCCGACGGACGGGTCTACGTGGCCCTGCTCAGCGGGCGGATCTACGCCTTTGAGGACACCGACGGAGACGACCGGCAGGACACACACCAGTTGTTCGGCAGCGAGCCGGCCTTCCCCGCCGGGATGGCCTGGAGGGGACAGGCCCTCTACGTCACCTTCCCCGGCCAGGTCCGGGTGCTGGAGGACCTGGATAGCGACGGGGACGCGATGGATGATCCGGAGACGGAGCTCTTCATCAGCGGGCTCCCGGAGACGGTGGAGGGGTTGGCCTTCGACCCGGATGGCTACCTGTACGTGAGCACATATGCCGACTGCGATGCGTGCGAGCCGGACGACGTGCGCCAGGGGACGGTGTTGCGCTTTAATCCCGATGGCTCCGGGGAGATGCTCTACGCCCGCGGGCTGCACGCCCCCCACGACCTGGGCTTCTACCCCGGCACCGACGACCTCTTCGCCCCCGACGACGGGCGGGACGACCTGGGTGCAGACGCGCCACCGGACGAGTGGAACTTCATCCAGCAGGGGCGGTCCTACGGCTGGCCCCACTGCTGGGAGGGCGGGTCTGACCCCGGCTGGGAGGTCTTCTGCACCTGGAGCGCCGATCCCCTGGTCACCTTCCCCGCCCACAGCTCCCCCGCCGGCCTGGCCTTCCACGACGGGACGGCGATACCTGCGGCCTACGCCGGCAACGGCTTCGTGGCCCTGCGGGACCTGGGGGAGGTCTACCGGGTGGTGGTGACCCCCGACGGGATGGGCGGCTACACCGCCACCGCCGAGCCCTTCGCCACCGGGTTCGAGGAGCCGAGGGACGTTGCCGTGGGGGCGGACGGCGCCATCTACGTGGCCGACTACGCCGCGCGGAAGGTCTACTGCATCCGCGCCCTGCCGGACCTATCCGGGTCCAGCAAGCGGGCGGAGCCCTTCACGCCCGAACCGGGCGACCGGTTGACCTACACCCTCAACGTGGTGGCCGTGGGGCAGGGGAGCCCCTTCACCCTCACCGACCCCCTTCCGCTCTCCACGACCTACGTCGCCGACAGCGCCTGGGCCTCAGGGGGGACGATCACCCAGGTAGGGAGTATGATCCGCTGGTGGGGCGTCGTCAGTCCCAACACCACCCTCACGGCCACCTTCGTCGTCCAGGTGGACGCGGCCATCCCGACCCCCGCCGCCATCCTCAACACCGCCACCCTCACCGGGGAGGAGGACGCAGAGAGTCCCTACACCCTGCGGGCGCTGTCCCTTGTGGACCCGATGCGATACTACCTGCCTGTGACCGCGCGGAACTATTAGTCGGGGCGAGGGTTTTCGAAGTAATCCAACCGGAACGCACAAATGGCAGGTGGCGCAACGGGCACCGGCTTTTGCAGCACTACCCGCTCCATCAGGTGACAGTCACCTCCGCTCTGCCGGTGACTGTCACCTTGCCTGTGTTAGAACTTTGAAAAGCCCTAGCCCGGCGAGGCGGAGCCTTGTCCGTCGGAGGCCGCGTGGTATAATAATATCCCTTAAGCAAATCTCAGCAGGCCCAGAGAGAGGCTCGTGGTGGGCACGCCGGCGCGCTCTTGGGCGTTGGGCCACCCACCACGGGCTTGGGCTCTGCTGAGATTGCCGAATTGGAGAGAGGTTTGTGGAAGGTCTAACGGAACTGACCCCTTTCTTGACATTCTTCGTGGGCGTGGCGCTTCTGTTCGATTTCCTGAACGGTTTCCACGACAGCGCCAACACGGTGGCGACGATGATCTCCTCGCGGGCGATGGCGCCGCGGTCGGCGCTGGCGTTGAACGCCTTCGCTAACTTCATCGGCCCCTTCCTCTTCGGCGTCGCCGTCGCCACGACCATCGGCCACGAGGTGGTGGCGGAGGAAGCGGTGACGCTCTCGACGGTCCTGGCCGCTCTGGTTGGGGCCATCGTCTGGAACGTGCTCACCTGGCTGCTCGGCATCCCCTCCAGCTCCTCCCACGCTCTGGTGGGCGGGCTGATCGGGTCGGCGGCGGTGAGCTCCGGCTTCGAGGCCATCCTCCTGCCCGGCCTGACCAAGATCGTGCTGACACTGTTCATCTCCCCCATAGTGGGCCTCCTCTCGGGCTACCTCCTGCTGAAGATCACCCTCTTCCTGGCCCGGGGGGCGAGCCCCCGCATCAACGTCTTCTTCAAGCGGGCTCAGATGGTGACGGCCACAGCGCTGGCGCTGAGCCACGGGGCCAACGACGCGCAGAAGACGATGGGGATCATCACGATGGGGCTTCTGGCGAAGGGGGCACTGCCCACTTTTCACGTCCCGATGTGGGTGATCGCCGTCTGCGCGGGGGCGATGGCGCTGGGAACGGCACTGGGTGGCTGGCGGATCATCCACACACTGGGGGGCAAGTTCTACAAGATCCGACCGATCCACAGCTTCACCTCCCAGATCGCCTCGGCGGGGGTGATCCTGGGGGCGGCGCTGATCGGCGGCCCCGTCAGCACGACCCACGTGGTTAGCACGACGATCCTGGGGGCGGGGTCGGCGGAGCGGCTGAGCAAGGTGCGATGGGGGTTGGTGGGCCAGATCGTGATGGCGTGGCTGCTGACCATCCCCGCCTCGGGGCTGCTGGCCGTCGTCAGTTATCTCGCGATAGAAAGGATTCTATAGCCGTGAAGTGGTTAAGACGTCCCTTTAGACGCCGTCCCAACCGGTTCATCCAGTTGTTGCTGGAGCAGGCGGAGTTCACCGTGCGGGGGATGGAAGCGCTGTATGCGTACCTGGAGAGCCCGTCCAAGGCACAGGCGGAGGAGGTCACCCGGCTGGAGAAGGAGGCGGACGAGGTCCGGCGGATCCTCATCGACGAGCTGAACCGCACCTTCGTGACGCCTATGGATCGGGAGGACATCCACGCCCTCTCCCGGGCCATAGACGACGTCCTGGACTACGCCTATACCACCGTCGGGGAGATGACGATCCTGGAGGTGGAGCCCAACGACTACCTGAAACGGATGGTCTCCCTGTTGGGGGACGCGGCCCGGGAGATCTACCTGGGGGTGCTGCGGCTTTCCGACCACCCGGCGGTGGCGGAGGATCACGCGGTGCGGGCCAAGGCGCTGGAGAACCGGGTGGAGTGGGTCTACCGGGAGGCGCTGGCCGACCTGTTCCACGGACCCCGCGATGTGGACCACATCGTGGAGATGCTGAAGCTGCGGGAGATCTACCGTCACCTGAGCAATGCGGCGGACCGGGGGGATGAGGCAGCCAATGTGATCACCGACATCGTGGTCAAAATGACGTAAGCCCGGTAAAGTCTGCGGGGAGAGGGACGAAGAGTGGTGGCGGAGTACGGGGAGCCGCTGAGCGAGCGGGAACTGGAGGTTCTGAATCTGGTGGCCACGGGTGCCTCCAATAAGGAGGTCGCCCACCGCCTCCACATCAGCGTCAACACCGTCAAGGTCCATCTGCGCAACATCTTCACCAAGCTGGGGGCCGAATCCCGCACCGAGGCGACGATGATCGCCGTGCGGGAGGGATGGGTCGTGGTGCCCGAGGTGCGACCAACCCCCACCCCCGCCCCTGAGCC
>DQUX01000259.1 GCA_015662065.1 Anaerolineales bacterium
GAAACGTGAAACGTCAAACGTCAAATGTCAAGTGTAAAACGTGGATAAATTGATGAATTAAGGAGGAGGCAATGGCAAAGCAACTGGTTTTCAGCGAGGAAGCCCGCCGCAGCCTGAAGCGCGGCATCGACACCATGGCTAACGCCGTCGTGACGACGCTGGGTCCCAAGGGGCGGAACGTGGCCCTGGACAAGAAGTGGGGCTCGCCCACCATCACCCACGACGGCGTGACGGTGGCCAAGGAGATCGAGCTGCCCGACCCCTTCGAGAATATGGGGGCTCAGCTTCTGAAGGAAGCGGCCACCAAGACCAACGACATCGCCGGTGACGGCACCACCACCGCCACCTTGCTGGCCTACATCATCATCACCGAGGGCATGAAGAACGTGGCCGCCGGGGCCAACCCGATGCTCCTGAAGCGCGGCATCCTGGAGGGAACGAAGGCGGTCGTTAATGCCATCGAGGGGCAGGCCATTGATGTGACCACGAAAGAAGAGATCGCCAACGTGGCCGCCATCTCCGCGCAGGACCGGGAGATCGGCGAGCTGATTGCCCAGGTGATGGACAAGGTCGGCAAGGACGGCGTCATCACTGTCGAGGAGAGCAAGGGGCTGGAGTTCGAGACGGAGTATGTCGAGGGCATGCAGTTCGACCGGGGCTACATCAGCCCCTACTTCATCACCAACCCCGAGGCGATGGAGGCGGTCATTGAGGAGCCCTACATCCTCATCTACGACAAGAAGATCTCCGCCGCCGAGGACCTGATGCCGATCCTCGAGAAGCTGGTCCAGACGGGCAAGCGGGACCTGGTGGTGATCGCCGAGGATGTGGACGGGGCGGCGCTGGCGACGCTGGTGCTCAACAAGCTCCGCGGCATGCTCAATTGCCTGGCGGTGAAGGCCCCGGGCTTCGGCGACCGGCGGAAGGCGATGCTGCGCGACATCGCCGTCCTCACCGGCGGGCGGGTCATCACCGAGGAGGAGGGCCGCAAGCTGGATAGTGCCACCATTGAGGACCTGGGTCGGGCCGACCGGGTGGTCGCCACTAAGGAGGACACCACCATCGTCGGCGGCCGCGGCGAGGAGAAGGAGATCAAGGGCCGCATTGAGCAGATCAAGGTCGAGATCGACAAGTCCACTTCCGACTACGACCGGGAGAAGCTGCAGGAGCGGCTGGCCAAGCTGGCCGGCGGCGTGGCCATCATCGGCGTCGGTGCGGCCACCGAGACCGAGCTGAAAGAGAAGAAGCACCGGGTCGAGGATGCGCTCTCGGCCACCCGCGCGGCGGTGGAGGAGGGGATCGTCCCCGGCGGCGGCGTGGCGCTGATCAACGCGATCTCCGCGCTGGACGGGGTCGAGATGGACTACCCCGACGAGCAGACGGGAGTGAAGATCCTCCGCACCGCGCTGGAGGCCCCGCTGCGCAAGATCGTCGAGAACGCGGGTCAGGACGGGGCCGTGGTCCTGGACACGGTCCGCCGCATCCAGCAAGAGAAGAAGGACCCGCGCATCGGCTACGACGTCCTCGCCGGGGAGTTTGTGAATATGGTGGATGCTGGCATCATCGACCCGGCCAAGGTGACCAAGGGCGCGGTCGAGAACGCCGCCTCCATCGCGGCGATGATCCTCTCCACCGAGGCGCTCATCACCGACATCCCGGAGGAGGAAAAGCAGACGCCGGGGATGCCGGAGTACTAGGCCGGCGGTCCGCGTTGAAATCAAGTGCCAGGCACCTTCTTGGCGCCTGGCACTTCTCTTTTGCCCCACTCGTTGTCGACTAGTCCTCTCCCCTAACCTCGTATTGCCCCTTTAGGGTCAAGAAGCACCGGTTGCAAGGCCTCTTCTTCGCCATCGACTTCCGTCGCTTCAGTGGATTCTACCGGCGCGGAAAGGGGCTGTTCTTCATAGTAAGGCTTAGCCCCGCGTCCCGCTGTTGATTTCGTCACCGAGCCGGGGAGTGAGTCGCGAAGAACTCGTCACGTATGAGCGTGGTGATTTTATCACGATCACCTTTCTTTGTCATCGTCGATCTCACAACTTGGCAGCAGCGATGGACACGCCTTCACGGCCGGAAGTACACCAACCCTACCCCCATCCTCTCCAGTGCCTCCTCCGCGTAGTAGGTTACCACAGCGCTGGGGTCGTCCAGGGCTTGGCAGAGAGCCTCGATAGCCTCTTCCGGCCGGATGCTGCTGAGGGCGCGGGCCGCACCGGCCCGCGCCGCTGCGTCCCCCTCCCGGAGGGCGGCGATGAGGGGCTCCACGGCGGGTTGGCCGAACTGGGCCAGCGCGTCGGCGGCCAGGCGGGCCACGTAGGCGGAGGGGTCAGAAAGGCGGGCCACCAGCGGCCCC
>DQUX01000070.1 GCA_015662065.1 Anaerolineales bacterium
CCGGCCCGCCGCTGGTGGAGATCGCCGGGGTGCTGGGGGCGGGCGATCTAAGGGTGGAGGTGGTACGGGTGCGCAATCGGGGCGGACCGGCGTCGCTGGAGGGGTGGACCCTCTCCGACGCCTCCGGAAACCGCTTCACCTTCCCGCGGCTGGTCCTTTTCTCCGGGGGGGAGGTCGCCATCCACTCCGGCCCGGGCCGGTCCACCCCCACGCACCTCTACTGGGGCCGGGACGGGCCGGCGTGGGAGTCCGGGGAGCTGATCACGCTGCGGGATCGGGAGGGGGAGGTGATGGATACCTACATCGTTCCCTAGTGCACTTTCGCACAACAAGCCTTGACCTTCGGCTTGCCCGTTGTCGCCGATCGTTCAAGCCCCCCCCAGCGCCCTTCGACTCCGGCGGCTTCGCCGCCTCCGCTCAGGGCGCCGTCCTGAGCGAAGTCGAAGGGCGCCGTCCTGAGCGAAGTCGAAGGGCGCCCGGCGCAGGGCCTACGCGCCGGAGGGGGCGTCCTCCGGCGCTCGCACTTTGGTCAGGGTGAGCACCGACACCAGGAACAGGGCCCCGTAGATGGCGAAGATGACCAGGTAGCCCAGGTCCGGCCGGAGGCGGTTGAAGAAATCGGCCATCGGCCCGCCGATCCCGGCCCCGACGATCCCGGCGCCCGCCCCGGCCAGGTTGGAGATGCCCAGGTACCGGCCCGCCTCCTCCGGTGGGGCCAGGTCGGTGCCCAGCGCCCAGTTGGTGGCCATAAAGGTCCCGGCCCCGACGCCGATGATGCAGCCGCTGACGATCACCATAGGAATGTTGGTGGAGAAGAGGAGGAAGAAGGTGCCGACGGCGGCGATGAGGCCGGAGAGGGCCACCAGCCGCTTGCGCCCGATCCGATCCGCCAGAACCCCGCCGATGAGGGCGAAGGCGATGAGGAAGACTGCCACCACGGCCAGAAGGACCGTCGTCATCGTGGCGGCATTGGGGATGTGGAGGACGTCGGCCAGGAAGTACTGGGCGAAGCCCTGGACGGAGCCGACGGCGGCCAGGAAGAGCAGCCGGTTGATCACCCACCAAATGAAGGAGGTCTGCCGGCGGGCCTCCTGACCGATCCCCACCCAGGCGCCGAAGTAGACCCCCAGGATGATGGAGCCAGCCATGCCGGTCAGCCCGGCCAGCCCCACGACGGCTACCTGCAGGCTGACCGCCGCCCCCCTCCCGGCCAGCGCCGTCCCGCCGGAGCGGACCAGCCAGACCGCCCCCTGGGTGACGGCGACGAAGAGGACGGTGAGGGCCACCAACCGCAGGATCGGCTCACCGATGGGGTCGGCAGGTTTCTCCCGCAACGGCCCCTCGCGGACGAAGAGGAGGGTGACGAGCATCGTGAGGAAGAGGGAGCCCATAATAATGCCAACGGTCAGCCAGATCCGGCCAGCATCCACCAGCGGGCCGATGAAGACCACCAGAAAGACGGGCAGCAGCTCCATCACCGCCTTGACCCCCGAGGCCCGCCCCCGCTGATCCTCCGGCACCAGATCGGGGATCAGCCCCTGCACCGCCCCCTGAGCCACGTTGGAGGAGACCTGGAGGAGGATGATGCCCACCAGGAGGACGGCGTAGGCGGTGTTGAAGCCGAAGGTGGATTGGAAGAAGCCATCCAGGGTCGAGCCCAGGAGGAGGGGGGAGGCCCCGACGATGAGCAGGAACAGCAGGTCGAACATCGTGCCGGCGAAGATGTAGGGCCGCCGCCGCCCCCAGCGGAGGGTGCTGCGGTCGCTGAGCATACCGGCCATCGGCTGGATCATCATCGCCACCGCCAACCCGATGACCCGCACGGTGGCCAGGTAGGTGTTCTTCTGCTCCGGCGGCACAAACAGGGCCACCAAGTAGGGCAACAACACCGGCGTGATGACGCCGGAGGAGATATTCAGCCCCAGCCAGTAGATGTTGACCGTGATATGATCGTACCAGCGAAGCGCCCTCTTCATCACACCTCGTCCTCCTGGGGCGGCCGCTCCCCCCGTTCTTCGATCATCTCCTGGACCTCTTGCTCCAGTTGCCGGGCCAGGTCGAGGGCGTCCTGGAGCATCGCCTCCGCCTCCGGGTCTCCCTCGGGGCGGCTCTCCCAGGCCCCGTGCAGCGCCGCGTTCAGTTGGGCAAGGCTCCTGACCATCCCGGCGAAGACATCCTCGGCGGTCATCTCCCGGGAGGCCAGCTTGACCCGGGGCCCGCTGAAGAAGCCCAGCGCCTCCATCTCCCGCTCCATCTCGGCGGCGAACTCCGGGTCGTCCTCGAAACCCTCGGTGTGATCCACCCCCTCTATAAACTCGAAACGGTCGTCGGCCGCCAACCGGGCGTGGAAGGTCTCCAGGTCCAGGTCGAGGGCCAGCCCCTCCCCCTGGACCATCAGCCATAGCTTCTTGACCGGAACGTAGAAGTCGGGGTCGGTCTCCAGAATCTCGATCACACGATCCAGGGTTGATGCGTCCAAGTTTCCTCCTTATCAGGAGACGGGGAGATGCGAAGATACCCCCGCGTCCCCGCGTCCCCTATAGCGTCAGGCTCTCGCCGGGTTTCAACACCACCGGCTCCGTGGTGGTCTCAGCCCGCACCCGCTCCGCCCAGGCGTGGGGGTCCTGCCGGATGACGTCAAAGGTATCGTAGTGGATGGGGACTGCCCGGTGGGGTTGGAGGAGCTTCACCGCCCGCAGCGCATCGTCCGGCCCCATAGTGAAGTTATCGCCGATAGGTAGCACCGCCAGATCTAGCCCCTCCTCACCGACCAGCTTCATATCGTAGAAGAGACCGGTGTCGCAGGCCAGGTAGACCTTCTTGCCTTCGCTGGCGAGAAGGAAGCCACAGGGGTTGCCGCCGTAGGAGCCGTCGGGGAGGGCAGAGCCGTGGTGGGCGATGGTCAGCTTAAGGTAACCGAAAGGGTAGTGGAACCCGCCGCCGATGTGCTGGGGATGGACGTTGGCGTGGCCCTGGGCCTGGAACCAGTTGGTGATCTCGAAGTTGCTGATGACCAGGGCACCGGTGCGGCGGGCGATGTCCAGCGCGTCTCCCACATGGTCTCCGTGGCCGTGGGAAACCAGGACGACCGTGGGGTCGAGCTGGTCGGGGGCGGCGGCGGCCAGGGGATTGCCGGTGAGGAAAGGGTCCACCAACAGGCGGTGCTCCCCCACTTCCAGCCCGATGCAGGCATGACCGTACCAGGTCACGGTAATGGGCATCTCAACCTCCTTTCCGTAGGGGGTAGCCTGAGTATAGACTAGAGGGGGAAAGTTGTCAACAGCCGTTAGTACGGAGGACATAGAGTTCAACGCCACTCTCGGTGCGTGTCCTGAGTGGAGGCGGCAGAGCCGCCGGAGTCGAAGGACGTCCCCACTCGCTGTGCCGTCTAACAGCACTCGATGGGGAGACCATCCAGATCGTCCGCGAGAGAAAAGCGGAGTTCAGCGGAGCCGCGGGCTCCAGACAGGCCCCCCGCCTGCGATCTGGGCTCTACCTTCTGGTCAGGTTGAGCAGCTCATCCGCCGCAAACGGCCCGCCGTGGGCAACGTAGATAGTGCGGGGCGAGAGGGCCAGCAATCGGCGAAGGCTCTTCCAATTCTGTTCCAGGTCCCAGGCGACGGCCGGCGGCCCCGGCCTGCCCAGCAAGCCCATCAGCCGGCCCATCACCAGGTCGCCGACGATTGCCTCGCCGCTATCGAGCAGCACCGAGACGGAACCGGGGGTATGGCCGGGCGTGGGGATCACCCGCCCGGCGACGCCGTACTCCTCCAGCCGCCATTCCCCTTCGAAAACGATGTCCGGCTCGAGGGCGGGGGCGCGGGACGCCCCAGAAGGGGCCAAAAGCCGCATCAGCAGGGCGACCGGCCGCCCCGTCGGCCGGAGGGTATCGGGCCGGTGGACACCCTGCCGCACCACGTCAGCGTCCAGGCTGTGGACCGCCACCGGCGCGCCGGTCCGCTCCCGAAGCGCCCGAGCGCTGCCGAAGTGGTCCACGTGTCCGTGGGTGATCAGGATCAGGCGGATGTCGCCGGGAGCGACGCCGTGCGCCGCCAGCCGCTCCAGGATGAGAGCCTCCTTGCCGGGGTTGCCGGTGTCCACCAGAACACAGCCCCCACTGCCCCGGAGCAGGAAAACGTTGGCCACACCCGTCTTGATCTGAACGACTGCGCTGGCCATCTCGCCGCCCCCTCACGTTTGACGCTTGACGTTCCACGCCTCACGTTTCACCCCTACCGCTCAATCCCCGGCCGCGCCACAACCCCCTGCCGGTAATAGTGCTTCACCTCTCGCATCTCCGTCACCAGATCGGCCCGCTCGATGAGCGCCTCTGGCGCGCGGCGGCCGGTGAGGACCAACTCCACATCCTCCGGCTTCTCATCCAGAAGGGCCAGCACCTCCTCCACCGTCAGCAGGCCGAACCAGATCGCCACGTTCACCTCGTCCAGCACCACGATGTCGTACCGGCCGGAGAGCATCGCCCCCCGCGCCCGCTCCAGCCCCCGGCGGGCCTGGGCTACGTGCTCGGGGGTGACCTCCTCCCGGCGGATGCAGCGCACATCGCCGTACTGCTCGATGGTGACATAGGAGTGATCCCGCAGGGCGTCCAGTTCCCCGTACTGCTGCCCCTTCATAAACTGGCCGATGTAGGTCCGCATCCCGTGGCCGGAGGCCCGCAGGGCCAGGCCCAGGGCGGCGGTGGTCTTGCCCTTGCCGTCGCCGGTGTAGACCTGCACGTAGCCTTTGGAGAGTCGCTTATCGCTCATCGCCGATCACCGACCGCCGATCGCTTATCGTCCGTCGCTTCGGGCCCCTCTGTCAGCGTCCACACCCGCCCGCCGCCCGTTCTGGACAAAGACGAAGGGGGCCCAACCGCGCACATTCCCGCCAGGGGGCACGCGGCACACCGCTCGACGCACTCCCCACCCACCAGCTTGAGGTGACCCATCCGGGTCAGGTCCTCCAGCATCATCTCGACCAGCTCGGGGGTCGTCTCCAGCTCTCGGGCCAGGTCGGGCACCCGGTGGGTGCCCCCCGTCCCCAGCAACTCCAACAGTCGGGATAACATAGCCGCTAGCCTCCGGACCCTTGTTCCTCCGCTCCCCTGCTTCCCTGCTTCCCCGCTTCCCCCCGCCGGACCGCCCAGCGGGCCAGGAGGCTGGCGATCAGGCTGGTAACGGGAACCGCCAGGACCAGCCCCACGCTCCCCACCAGCGTGCGCACGATCTCCTCAGCGATGGGCTCCCGGTTGAGTCGTCGCACGAGCGACTCCTGGTAGAGGGTGAAGACCAGCATCAGCGGCATCGAGGCCCCCACGTAGGCCAAAAGAAGCGTGTTGACCATCGCCGCGATGTGGTCCCGACCGATATTGAGGCTGCGCCGGAAGAGGTCTACCCATCCCAGGTCGCGGTTGGCGTTGACCAGTTCGAAGACCGCCGAGGCCTGCCCCACGCAGATGTCGTCCAGCACGCCCAGGGAGCCGATGATGATCCCCCCCAGCAGAAGCCCCCGCAGGCTGATCCCCGACCCCAGTTCCATCACCAGATAGCCGCTCTCCTCCGCCGCCAGGCCGCTCAGGCGGGCCCATCCCACGAACAGCCCGGCCAGCACCCCCGTCAGCGCCAGGCTCAGCGCCATCCCCATCAGCGCGGCGTGGGCCTTGGGGTTCCAGCCGTAGATCAGGTAGGTGGAGACGGCCAGCAGCAGGATGGAGCCAGCGATGCTCACCGCCACCGGGTCCCGCCCGGCGATGATCTGGGGCACAACGAAGGCGAAGATCACCGCCAGACTGAAAAGAGTGCCCGCCAGCGACCGCAGCCCCTTGCCCCGGCCCACCAACACCACCAACCCCATAAACAGCGCCAGGATCCAGAAGAGCGGCCCCGTGCGCCGGTAGTCGGAAATGTACAGACGGTCCTCCGCCGGCCCCACCGCCCGCGCCAGATACACCCGGTCGCCGGGCCGAAACCGCCGCTCCCGCCCGACGACGTTGACCATCCCCTCCTCGACCAGGACCTCCTGCCCCGCCAGGGAACCGCTCTCGACGCGCAGGAGCAGCTGCTGGTAGGGTTGGGTATAGCCGCCCCCCAGGTCTACGGTTCCCTCTTCGACCACCTCCACCACGCAGGCGGCCATCGTCTCCGTCTCGCCGGGGGCCAGCTCCTCCCCCACCGGAGCGGCCCGTCGCTCCAACAGCGGTCCGGCCACCAGCAGGGCCACCGTCAGCAGGATCAGCCCCCCCAGGCCGACCGCCAGCCATCGTTCCAGCTTCTGCATCACAGCCCCCCGAGACGGGCCAACTGGTAGACAACCACTCCGGCGACCAGCGAAACGACCAGCAGGAACCCCACGTCGAAGAGCGTCCACCACCACGAGCCGGTCTCCTGCCGGACGACCCCGACGGTGGCAACGCAGGGGATGAAAAGCATCTGCACCGTCAGAAAGGCCAGCGCCGCGGAGGGGGGGAAGGTGGCGGCCAGGGTCTCCGCCAATCCGGCCCCCTCACCGGCGCCGAACAGCACCCCCAGGGTGGCGATGGCGTTCTCCTTGGCAATGAAGCTGGTCAGGAGGGCCACCATCAACCGCCAATCCAGCCCCACCAGCCGGCCCACCGGCTCTAGCCACCGGCCGATCTGGGCCAGGAAACTGGTATCCACACTCCCGCCGGGCAGGGTGGAGAGGACCCAGACCACCACCGAGACCGCCAGGATCAGCGTGCCGGCCTTGCGCACGAAAGCTACGCTCCGCTGCCAGACCAGCAGCCCGATGGTGCGCCAGTTGGGGAGATGGTAGAGGGGTAGCTCCATAATGAACGCCGCCCTCTGGCCCCGAAATGCGGCCTTGTTGATGACCACCCCAGAGAGGGCCAGCACCGCCAGCGCCAGAAGGACCATCCCCCAGGAGACCAGGGTGGCGGCGGAGCCGAAGAAAGCCGGGGCCAGGAAGGCGATCACCGCCATCCGGGCCGTGCAGGGGATCAGCGGGGCCAGAAGGATGGTCAGGAGCCGGGCACGACGGGATTCGATCACCCGGGCCCCCAGCACCGCCGGCACATTGCAGCCGAAGCCCAGGAACAGCGGCAGAAAGGACTTGCCATGCAGCCCCATTAGGTGCATGAAGCCGTCCATCACGTAGGCCGCCCGAGCCAAGTATCCCGTGTCCTCCAGCATGCCCATCACGGCGAAGAAGACGACCAATATGGGCAGGAAGGTGAGCATCGCTCCCGCGCCGCCGATGACCCCATCCGCCACCAGGCCTGCCAGCCACTCCGGGCCTCCCGAGAGCCCGGCGCGGGCCAGGTCCGCCAGCGCGCCCACCACGTAGGTGTCCAACAGGTCCTGCAGGGGCGTGCCCACGGCGTAGGTGAGCCAGAAGACCAGCCCCAGGATGGACGCCAGGATCACCAGCCCCCAGAAGGGATGGGTGGCCCAGCGGTCCAGCCGCTCCGTCCGGCTGATCTGGCCGACCCGAGGGCGGGTCACGGCGGCACGGACCATGCGCCCGATCCACTCGTACCGGCCGCTGGCCACGGCCACCAGCGCATCGTCGTGGGCCCGGAGCACCTCGTGGACCGCCTCCCATTGCTCCGGCGGCATGCCCCCCTGCATCATCCGGGTGACCTCCCGATCCCCCTCCAGCAGTTTCAGCGCCACCCATTCCTGCGGGTAGGGATCCGGCACGTATCCGGCGATCAGCCCCTCGATCTCCCCCAGGACCTCCCGGTGGTCGGCCCGGATTTGGGGGAACCTGGGCTCGTAGGAGACCTCCCCGTGGGCCACCCGGTCCACCATCTCCATCAATTCCCACGCCCCTATATTCCGGGTAGCCACCATAGGCACCACCGGCACCCCCAGCGCGGCCTCCAGCACCTCCGGCTCGATCCGCATCCCCTCCTGCCGGGCCACGTCCATCATGTTCAAGGCGACGACCACCGGCGCGGGGAGGGGGAGCAACTCCGCCACCAGGTAGAGGCTCCGCTCCAGAGTGGCCGCGTCCACCAGCGCCACCACCACGTCTGGCCGCTCCCGGATTATGAACTCCCGGGCGATGACCTCCTCGGCGGAGTTGGCGGTGAGGCTGTAGGTGCCGGGGAGGTCCACCAATCGGTAGGTGGTCCCGTTGAAGGTGAAGGTGCCCTCCTTCCGCTCAACCGTCTTGCCGGGCCAGTTGCCCACGTGCTGGTTGAGGCCAGTGAGGAGGTTGAAGAGAGTGGACTTGCCGACGTTGGGCTGCCCGGCCAGCGCCACCAGCACCGTCCGCTCCGCCGTCCGTGGATCGATCGTGGTGGCGTTCTCCACCGAGTGGCAAGTGCTCATCCCGACCTCCTCCGCACGTAGATCTGCCCCGCCTCACCGCGGCCCAGGGCGATGCGGGCGTCCCGCACTCGGGCGATGAGAGGCCCCCGGCCGAAGTTCTGAATCACGGTGACCTCCGCCCCCGGCGTGAAGCCCAGAGCCGTCATCCGGCCCAACAGCCCCCGGCCGCCAGCCAGTTGGACCACCACACCTCGCTCACCCGTACGCAGGGCGCTCAGGGGCACCGTCCCCGGTTGACCTAGGCGGGATGTAAACGGTGGGCGTCCCCTCGAATCCGTTGCCATGCTAGCCTCCTCCTTCAGTTTGTTGACCGGGCTCCAGTAGGTTTTGCTTCGGACGCAGATTCACCCAGGTTTTCTCGCTGGAGTAACGTGACACTGCCAAACGACCCAGACCCCCGTTGTTGACATTGGGCACAGTAGCCGCTGAGGAAGAGATGCACGTCGGTGACCTGCAGCCCCTCCCGCTCGCTCAGCTCGCGCACCACTCCCATCACCTGGGGCGCGTCGAACTCCACCACACACCCGCATTTCAGACAGGTGAAGTGGTAGTGAGGGGTCTCCTGGACTGCCTCAAAGTGGGCGTGGTCCTCTCCCAGCCGGTGCTCCTCCACCAACCCCACCTCTTTCAGCAGCGTCAGCGTCCGGTATACTGTCGCCAGGCTGATGTTGGGATCGCGGGCCTTCGCCCGGTCGTGGAGGGTCTCCGCATCCAGGTGCTCCCGGCTCTCCTCCAACACCTCCATCACCAGCCGCCGCTGGCGGGTGAGCCGGTAGCCGCCGGCGTGGAGAGCTCTGCTCAACCGCTCCTCCCCCGTCATCCCCTCTCACCTTTTGAGAATGGTTCTCATTTGCAATTATATCCTAATTCGGGCCGGATGGCAAGTGACGGATGTCACAGGGGGCTCGAAGCAGAAAGAGGGGTGGGCATCAACCCCAGGTTGGGGCAAAGTTCAGCGAATTCGGCATAGCATGGAAAATGGGGCGTCTGCCGTTATGTAGAATCGGAAGGAGGCTCGTCGAAGATCTCCTCGGCGCGGGCCAGCAGCTCCTTCTTCCGCTCCGGCTCCGTCCCTCTCGCCTCCAGGTACCGTTCCAGCAATTGACGGGGGGTCATCTCCTCCGGGGCCAGGCCTCCCAGCCGCACCCGCGCCTCCCGCTCCACCTCCCGGCTGATGGAGCCGACGAAGGCCGCATCCACCAGGAGCGACCGCACCTCCTGATCCCGCACCAGCGGCTCCTGGTCGGCCCGCATCTGGAGGATCACCCGGACCACCGCCCCTTTCAGCTCGTGGCCGGCCACCGCCCCCTGCAGCGCTGCCAGCGGGTCGTCGGCCGCCCGCAGGTCGGCCCGCACGGTGACAAAGCGACGGGCGTTGACCTCCACGAACTGCCAGGTGGTATCCCCCCGCGCCAGCTCCACCCAACAGAACCCCTTAGGCTCCCTCTCCTCGCCGAAGTCGATCCGCTCCAGACTGCCGGCGTAGACCACGGGGGGATAGCCGTCGCCGTTGAGGCTCTGGTGCTTGTGGATGTGGCCCAGGGCCACGTAGTCCCAGGCCGGATCGGCCAGAGCGGATTTGAGGATCACCGCGTCCCGCCCGATCATCACGCTCCGCTCCGAGCCGTAGGTCGCGCCGGAGATGGTGAGATGGGCCGCCAACACCGCCGGCACGTCCGGGTCCAATTGGACCGCCAGCGCCCGGATGTTGTCGGTGACGATGCGCTGGAGTTCCCTGTCCAATTGTTCGATGGAGAGGCCCCGATACTCGTCGTGGGCCAGGAGCCGCTGGCGGACCGGGTAGGGGATGGTGGCGACCTGCACCAAGCCACGGCGGGTCTCGATGCGGTGCACCTCCTCGACCCGCCCCACGATGACGTTGGGCACGCCAAGCGTGCGGAAGATATCCACGCTGGAGGCTTTCTGGACCATCGTGGGTAGGTCGTGGTTGCCAACCAATAGGACGACGGGCACGCCGGCATCGGCCAGCCGCTTGACCCGCCGGGCGAAGGCCCGCTGGTAGGTGGGGTTGGGGTTGCGGCGTTTATAGGCGTCCCCGGCGAAGACAACTAAGTCCACCTCGCGTTCCAGGCCGTAGTCAATCAGTTCGTCGAACCGGCGCAGGAAGTCCAGCACCCGCTGATTGACCCCGGTGGCGGGGTCGAGGCGACCATAGTTCTCTACGCCGATGTGGAGGTCGGCGAAGTGGAGGAGGCGGATCTTTTCCATAATGACATCGGACAGCATCCGGAGGAGAACGCTAAATCTCCTCGTCCCCCTCCCCCCTCAACACCGCCCGGCCCCGGGCCAGCACCGCCTCCGGCCCCTCCTCCCCGCCCACTATCTCGGCGTAGAACTCGGGGGTGCCGTAGGTGCGGGTGCGCACCACCACCGGCATCGGCACGGCGTGGCCCATCACCAACGCCTGCTGGCGGGTATCGAGCCGGGCCAGGACCTCCCGGAGCGGCTGGCTCCCGGCAACGCCGGAGAAGACCGCCCGGATGTCCGCCTCGTCGTCCAGGAGGCAGGTGACCCGGGTGCCGATCTGGCTCATCACCTCCGGATCAATCCCGCTGGGCCGCTGGTCCACGATCAGCAATGTGACGTTGTACTTGCGCAACTCGCGGGCGATGGTGCCGAAGATGGTGTGCCGGGCGACGGCGGGGTCGAGAAACTTGTGCGCCTCCTCGATGGTGATGACCAGGGAGCGCGGCTCCTCCCCTCGCCCACCCAGCGCCGCCTCCTTGCGGGCCACGTAATGATCGTGGATGCGGCGGGTGACGTAGTTGGCGACCAGGATGTAGGCCTCCAGACTGCTGCCGAAACGGCCGAACTCCAGGACCACGTTGACCCCCCGGTCCAGATACTCCAGGATCCGGCCCACCGGGTCCTCCTCCACGCGCGGCCGGAGGAACCCGAAGCGACGGAACATCCCCAGTTTGCGCTGGATCGCCCCCAGGGTCCCACCGTGGATGGTGCCCCGCTCCAGCGCCTCGTCCAGGTCCTCCAGCCGGTCTTCCTCGTCCAACAGCCGGGCGACCCAGCCCCGCCCCAGCCGTCGGCGCAGGAAGTAGAGGGCGCCCACCTGCACGTCGGAGAGGGCCAGGAGGCCGGCGAGGCTGTCCACGTCCTCCGGCTCGATCTGGTCGTAGCCGATGCGCACCACCGCGTCCACCTTGCTCCCGCGTCGCCGGGACGACTCCTCGTCCAGGGTAAAGACAGAGACCTGTCCGGTGGAGAAGAGCTGGCGCAGCCCTTTGACCTCCTGCCGGGCCTCGTCCTGGCTCTTCCAGCCATACTCGTTGTGCATATCGAAGACCAGGTTGACGGCCACCTGCTGGCGGATGATCCCCGCCAGCAGGAGACGGGTGAGGAAGGTCTTTCCGGTGCCGGTCTTGCCGAAGACCCCCGCCGATCGCTCGACGAACCGGTTCAGGTCCAGCGCCACGTGGACCCCCTCCATCTCCAGCGGATCGCCGATGTAGAAGTATCCCGGCTCCGTCTCCCGACCGAAGACCAGGGCGACATCTTCCTCGCTGGCCGTGTAGACGGGGGTGAAGTGGGCCGGAATGGTCTTCACCGGCTTGGGCTCGCCGCTTTCCCCCTCCATCACCAGCATCGGGGCGACGTGGATACGCCCGAAGGTGGAGGTGCCCTCGTGGACCCGAGCGATGAAGGAATCGGAGACGTCGGGCGGGGTTCTCTCGATGAGGGGGTTGACGGCGTCTAGGGCCACATCGTTGATGATGGAGAAGAACCGCCGACCGGTGCGGCCGTGGACGACGACGTACCGCCCCACCGCCAGCCCCTCGACGACGGTCTGAGGGTCCAATTTCACCTCCAGCCCCTTCGAGAGGCTCCCTCCGACGACGATGCCCAGCCGCTGGGCGGGCGACGGCTCCGGGAGGCGGGGGAACCACCGGTCCAGCTCTTCGGGTTGGGTCATAGGCTGCCTCCTGGCCTGGGGTCGGCGTCCAGGCCTTTGACTGAGAAGCGCGCTCGAGCGCGCCAGGTCGGTTCACCGCCTTCGTGTTTGGAGATCCCCTGTGAGAGTATAACACAGGCCCCCAGGGGAGGCAACCCCTCTCTTTTCATTTTGCCCCGTTTGATATACAATGACCTCCGTGCAGCAGGATCGTCGATACTGGCTGCGCCTGACGAGAATAGCGTCTGTAGCCCTGATCGCGGGTGTGGTAGGAACGTTGGCCGGCCTGGGAGTGCGGGCAAGCGGTCTGTACGCCCATTGGCTCACCCACCCCGGGTGCGGCGAGGGAGGAGGCCGCCCTGGGGTACCGGGAGGCGGACGACCTGATAGAAGCGGCCGACATCGCCAACGATGGGAACGGCCCCTGGTGGGCGGTTCCCTTCTATGAGGCCATCCTCTTCTTCTTCCGGCGCGAGATCGGGATCGACGCACGGGCCATCAGCCCCATCTCCGTGATCGATCAGATCGCCCCCCGACCGCTCCTGCTCATCTACGGGGAGCGAGAGGCGGCGGCGACCCATCCCTGGGACCAGTTGGCCCGGGCGGGGGAGCCGAAGGACCCCCGGATCGTCCCCGACTGCGGCCACGGGCAGTACCTGGAGGTGGCCGCCGAGGAGTGGGAGCGGCGGGTGGTGGCTTTCTTTGAGAATGTGCTGTTATCTGTTGAGCCTTGAGGGAAACGTGCGGGGCTGGATGGAGGAACCGGAGACGCAACGGGGAAACGTTACCCAGTGACGCTTTAGGAGGTGCAACCGCGAGACACCACAATGAGCCTTCTTGCCCACTTGCAAACTTGCCCACTTGCCCACTTGCTTACTTGCAAACTTGCCCACTCGCAGGAGGTCCGAACCATGATCCGAGAAGTCGCCATCGTGGGGGTGGGGTGGAGTCCCTTCCGCTCTATCACCCCCGACATCTCGTACAAAGAGATGATGTACGAGGCCGCCGTCCGCGCCTACGAGGACGCCGGGATCGATCCCCGCCGGGACGTGGATAGTTTCGTCACTGTGGCGGAGGACTTCAACGAGGGAACCAGTATCTTCGACGAGTACGTGCCGGACCAACTGGGTGCGCTCCACCGACCGGTGCAGACCATCACCGGCGACGGCATCCATGGCATCGCGGCGGCGGTGATGCAGATTCTCACCGGTCAGTTCGACGTCGTCGTCGTCGAGAGCCACAGCAAAGCCTCCAACGTCCTCACCCTCCCCCACATCATCGCCTACGCTATGGACCCTGTCTTCAACCGCCCCCTGGCCGCCCATCCCTACTTCATCGCCGGGATGGAGATGCGGCGGTACCTGGCGGAGACGGGGACCCCTCTGGAGGCCTGCGCCCAGGTGGCGGTCAAGAACCGGGGGAACGCGCTCTTCAACCCCCTGGCCGGCTACGGCACCGATCTGACGATCGACGACGTGCTGGCGTCGGAGCCCATCGCCGAGCCGCTCACCCGTCTGGCCTGCGCCGACCACGCCGACGGGGCGGTGGTGATGGTGCTGGCCTCAGGGGAGACCGCCCGCGCCCTCACCGATAAGCCCATCTGGGTGCGCGGCATCGGCTGGGCCAACGACACCTTCTGGCTGGAAAGCCGGTCCTGGGGCCAGGCCGGGTACGCCTACCTGGCCGGGCAGATGGCCTACCGTACCGCCGGGATCCAGAGCCCCCGGGCGGCGATCGACTTCGCCGAGGTGGACGACACCTTCGCCTATAAGGAATTGCAGCACCTGGAGGCGCTGGGGCTCTGCAGGCCGGGCGAGGCGGGGCCCTGGACCCTGGAGGGGGGCACGGCGATGAGCGGGGAGTTCCCGGTGAACCCCTCCGGTGGGGCCCTGGGTGAGGGGCACCTGCTGGATTGCACCGGCCTGGCCCGCGCGTTGGAGGTGGTGCTGCAACTGCGGGGCGAGGCCGGCCCGCGGCAGATCGAGGATGCCGAGGTCGGATTGGCCTTCGGCTGGCGGGGCGTGCCCACCACCAGCGGCGCGGCCGTGGTGCTCAGCAACTGAGGAGGCAGACGATGGGTCGAGATCGAGTTGCAGTCGTCGGCGCGGGGATGACCAAGTTCGTCCGCCGCGCCCAGGAGACGGCCAAGGAGCTGGCCTGGGAGGCGGCCAGCAAGGCGCTGGAGTCCTGTGAACTGACCCTGGACGACATCGACGCCGTCATCGTGGATACCGCGCCGGAGGCCTTCGACGGCGTCCATATGAACAGCGAGTACCTCTCCGACGGGGCCGGCGGTTGGGGCAAGCCGGTCATCCGCGGCTACGTCGGCGGCGGCACAGGGGTCTTCGCCGCCATCCAGGGCTGGTACCACGTCGCCAGCGGTCTCTTCGACACCGTCCTGGTGGTCTGCGAAGAGAAGATGTCCTCCTGCCAGCCCCACCCCCAGGGGGCCTTTCTCACCATCTTTGACCACACCACCGAGCGGCCGCTGAAGCCCAACCTCCTCTGGATCTTCGCCCTGGAGATGAACGCCTATATGAGTCGGTACGGGCTGGATAAGCGGGACATCGCCCTGGTGTCGGTGAAAAACAAACGGAACGCCGCCGACCACCCGGCGGCCCTCCTGGGCGACCCCGACATCACCGTCGAGGACATCCTGAACACCGAGGTGCTGGCCTGGCCGGTGCAGCGGGGGGACGTGAGCCCCATCAGCGACGGGGCGGTGGCGCTGGTGATGTGCGCCGAGCACGTCGCCCGCCGCGTCACCGACAAGCCGGTCTGGGTGGAAGGGGTAGGCTGGAGCCTGGACACCGCCTACTGGACCAACCGTGATCTCTCCTACCCGGTGTACGTGGAGGAGGCAGCCCGGATGGCCTACAAGATGGCC